>JADEWQ010000028.1:0-16845 GCA_015207585.1 Pleurocapsales cyanobacterium LEGE 06147
TTGCATCCTAATTAACCTCAACTCAACTACCCCTGATGTTAATTACCTGCTGTAAAGCGAGTTTTGCCAACCACAGCAAAACATTTATGCTGCCCACCTACGCTAAAACTCTATTTTCAAGCTAGAGAAAAAGGAATCATAATTAGATGACCAAGCATACACAAGCTCATCTCAGTCGCACTGTAAATAAGAATCAGCCTGGCGATCTTTTGGAGCAGACGAAGCGTCAAATGAAATACTATATGGGGGCAAAGCTGATAGAGATTGGCATTAACCCCAAATCGGCTCTTTATCGCTGGTCTGTTTCCACTCAAGGCAACCAACACGTCTGGACTATCAGTGCTTACTGGGACGAATCGAAAGATAAGCTGCTCTCGGGCGAAATCCCGCTCACCGGCACTGAGCTAATCAATTGTGCTCGGGCTAATGCTGTTGGTGATATCAACACGGCAGCTAAGTTGTGTGGCTATGGGGAAGATATTAGTGGTTTTCAGGAAGCCCTAAGGCAGGCAGGACATAATATGGGTCTCAACATCGAATTTTTGAGCGATTTGAGCGACTAATCCTTACTTGATTCGAATTTTAAAGAGATTAAAATCTCGGCTAATAGCTATAAACTTTAGCTATGAGCCAAGAAACTCAGTTTTTGACTGCTACTCGATTATACGGTGGCGGCTGCTCGTGCTGCTGCTGCTTCTTCTGGATGAATGCCCAGCCTAGTGAGATTGAGGCGACCTTTGTTATCAAATCCTCTTACCTTCACTACAATTTCATCGCCTACAGCAACTTCGTCTTCAACTCTACCTACTCTACCTTCAGCTAGTTGAGAAATGTGAATCATTCCTTCTTTTCCAGGAAGCACTTCGACAAAAGCACCAATGTCAATAATGCGGGTCACTTTGCCTACATAAACATCTCCTTCATTTAACTTGCGCGTCATGTTGAAGATAATTTGTTTTGCCTTTTCTGCTTTTTCTGCTTCAATAGCAGAAATAGTGACCGTTCCACTATCTTCAATATCGATTTTCGCTCCTGTTTGTTCGGTAATAGCTTTAATCGTTTTTCCTGAAGGACCGATTACCAAGCCGATTAGTTCGGGATCGATTTTAAGGGTAAGCAATCGCGGTGCATAGGGAGATAGTTCCGATCGGGGTTTATCGATCGCCTTAAGCATTTCTTGCAGGATATGAAGTCGTGCTGGTTTAGCTTGGTTTATAGCTTTGCCAATGGTATCGATAGACAGACCAGTAATTTTCATGTCCATCTGTAAAGCAGTAATGCCCGTATCAGTTCCGGCAACTTTAAAATCCATATCACCCAAGAAATCCTCGATTCCCTGGATATCCGTAAGAATTCGGACTTCATCTCCTTCTTTAATCAAACCCATGGCTGCCCCACTGACGGGTTTGTTAAGGGGAACACCTGCATCCATTAGGGCGAGAGTTGAACCACACACCGAACCCATGGAAGTAGAACCATTAGAGGAGAGAACTTCGGAGACGACCCTCACTACGTAAGGAAATGCCTCTCGAGTTGGCAGCACTGGGATCAGAGACCTTTCGGCTAAGGCACCGTGACCAATTTCTCGTCTGCCAGGAGAACGAAGAGGTCGAGTTTCCCCTACAGAAAAAGGCGGGAAGTTATAGTGATGGAGATAGCGTTTTTCTATTGCCGGATTGAGATCGTCAGCTAGATCTTGAGCATCTCCTGGGGTTCCTAAAGTCGCGATGGAGAGAACTTGAGTTAGTCCCCGTTTGAATAGTCCGCTACCGTGAACTCTGGCAGGCAAGAGTCCCACATGACAAGAGATAGGTCTGACCTCATCGAGTTTGCGTCCGTCAACCCGAATTCCTTGTTCGAGGATCTGACGACGCATGAGCTTTTTAGTCAAGGCTTTAAAAGAATTAGCTATTGCCTTGGGTTGCTCTGCCGTAGCAATTCGGATAGGGTCTTCTTCTGGAAGTTCGGCAACTGCTTGCTCGACCGTAGTTTGGATTTCTTCTAGAGCAAGATCGCGAGCATTTTTGTCTAAGTCGTATTGAGACAAGACTTTTTCGATGCCTTCAGTAGCGCGATCGCTAACAAATTTTTCCAGGTTTTCGTTAACTGTGGGAGGTTCGGCAGTGGCGATCTCAATTCCTAGAGTTTCGAGCAACTCTCGTTGAGCCTGAATCAATTCTTGGACCGCTTCGTAGCCGAAATCGATCGCTTCGATAACGTCCTGTTCGGGCAATTCATTAGCACCTGCTTCGACCATTACGATCCCATCAGGACTGCCAGCTATGACTAAATCTAGTTCTCCCTCTTCTAATTCTTTAAAGGTCGGATTGAGAATAAAGTCATCGCCTACTAAACCGACTCTTACTGCTGCCATTGGTCCATAAAACGGGATCTTTGCTAAGAGAACGGCAACCGATGCGCCAGTGACTGCTAAAACATCTGGCGGTACTTCTTCGTCCATCGAAAGAGTTGTGGCAACGATTTGAATATCATCCCTCAGCCACGAAGGAAACAGAGGGCGTAGAGGGCGATCGATCAGCCGACTGGTAAGGATCGCTTTTTCTGGAGGTTTACCTTCTCGCCGGAAAAACCCTCCAGGAATACGACCGGCTGCATATAATCTCTCTTCATAATCGACAATCAACGGCAAAAAATCAATTCCTTCTCTTCCTGGGGCTTGAGTCGCCGTAACTAAGACCGCAGTATCTCCTGATTGAATTAAAACCGAACCGCCTGCTTGTGGTGCAAGCAAACCAACCTTGAGTCTGATATCCCTGTCATCAAAGGATATCGACTTTTCAAATTCTTGCATTCAGCTTCTATTCCTTACTCTTTCACTTGTTCTTTATCTGTGGCGATCCTAACAGATTCTAACACTATCCGAATTCCAAATTATCGATTTTTAATTCTAATATTATGCAAGAGTTTTTGTATATTTGTTAAATAATCTTAAATTCTTTGAGAGCGGGGAAAAAATTTTTATTTTCGTGACCGGGACGACTGAGTTTAATTAAAGCAAACCGTTGTAGGGGAGTAAGAGCAGCCCATTGTTCTGGGGTAAGAGTAACGCCAAACTGATTAGCTTGCTCTTGAAGCTGAATGGGGATTGTCCCCTCATCTAGCCAGAGAGGATGGGGATCGAGCGGTAGTTCTCCTGCTGGCGCGCCAGTTTTTTCCGTGACTAAAAGTTGGAGGAATTGACGATAGGCTCGAGCTTCATCGACAGTCGTACAAGGCATAGCCACTAAAGTTTGACGCTCCTGGGGATTGAATTGATGCCAGTGAGAAAGCCTCAGTTTAACTCCGCAGGTATCTAATTTCATTCTTACCTGCATCGGGATACAGCGTAGAGACTCAACAAAATCTGCTTCAAATTGAAAAAATTGGTCATTAGTCATACTGATACTGATTCTCTTATCTGTGCTTCCGAAATTGATGGCGATCGCTCTAAATTTGCTTCTAGTTCAATGCCTTCTCTGACGGGTATTAACTTAACCGCACAGGCTTTAAGTTCTGGTTGGAGAGAGATAGGACAAGCTTCCGGATGGGTAAGTAAATTTGCTTCAGCATCTTTTGCCCACAACGCACCCCAGTGCATGGGGATAAAGACAGTGCCGGGAGAAATCGCTTTAGTGACTCTAGCATTAAAACGACCCATACCACGACGCGATCGCACTTCTACCAGCATACCTTCTTCTATATTCCATTTTTGGGCATCGCGGGGATGAATTTCCAGAAAAGGTTGAGGCTGCTTTTTCATAATTTTTTCAATTCTGCCAGTACGAGTCATTGTATGCCAATGTTCGTACAGGCGACCTACGGTTAAGACCAAAGGATATTCCGTATCTGCCGGTTCTGCCAATCCCCGTGAATGAAAAGCCGCAAATCTTGCTCGTCCGTCGGGAGTGTTAAAGCGTTTATTTAAGTAGAGCCTTTTCGCTGCTGTTTTGTCTTGGTTAGTTTTATTTAACAGGGAAGCAAAAATTCCCGATTGAGAAGAGGAACTCTCTCCCAACCTCCCCTTGTTTCCATCTCCCCCTGCTTTCTCTCGGGGACAAGGCCACTGAATTGGACCTTCTTGCTTCAATCGCTCGTAACTCAATCCACTGACATCACAGGGACGACCCTCAGTCAGTCGTACGAACTCGCTATACACTGCGGCTGAGTCGGTAAAATCAAACTCTTTAGTAAATCCCAAACGGCGACCGACCTCGGCAAAAATTTCCCAGTCCGGTCTTGCTTCTCCCGGTCGATAGCGAAATTGGGGACAAAGAGTAACGACTCGTTCAGAATTAGTCATCGTTCCTGTTTTTTCACCCCATTGTGCCGCAGGTAGGAGTACGTGAGCATAAGCAGACGTTTCTGTAGGATAATAGGCATCTTGGTAGACGGTAAAAGGAGATTTGAGTAAAGCCTTCTTAGTTCTTGCCAAATCCGGCATGCTTACTGCTGGATTGGTGGCGGCAATCCAGAGAAATTCTACTTCCCCCGTTTCTAAACCTGTAAACATGCTCCAAGCGTCTTTCCCCGGTACGGCAGAAATACTACCTGGTGCCAATCCCCACAATTGTTCTACTTCAGCTCGATGTTGAGGATTTTTGACAACGCGATAACCAGGAAGAAGGTGAGCCAATCCGCCAGCTTCTCTGCCCCCCATGGCATTTGGTTGTCCGGTCAGCGAAAATGGACCAGCTCCTGGCTTACCGATATCCCCTGTCATCAAGTGTAAATTAATGATAGTGCGTACTTTCGCTGTTCCTTCGGAAGATTGATTAATGCCCATCGACCACAAAGACAGTACTCGTTCCGACTCGCCCCAATAACGAGCTGCCTGTTCCAGATGATCGATGCGGATACCACATTTGCGAGCGACTACTTCTGGAGTATAGTCTTGAATCACTCGGGCATATTCGGGAAAACCTTGGGTACACTCATCGATGAATAAAGCATCTAAGTAGTCCCAATGCATCAGTAGATAGGCAATGCCGTTAAGCAAATCGATATCTGTACCCGGTTGAATCGCCAAGTGTAAGTCTGCCGCTTCTGCGGTTTGAGTGCGACGGGGATCGACTACAATCATTTTGACTTTGCGGTTTTTTTTGTGGTGTTGCCGCAAGCGGTTGAAGACGATTGGATGACACTCGGCGGTATTAGTGCCGATGAGGAAGGCACAGTCGGTTAGTTCGAGGTCGTCGTAACAACAGGGAGGTCCGTCCGAACCGAAACTTTGAATATAACCAGCGACGGCTGAAGACATGCAGAGACGGGAGTTGGCATCAAAGTTGTTAGTTCCCAGACAACCTTTGAGCAACTTTTGGGCGATGTAGTAATCCTCGGTTTGAAATTGACCGGAACCGTACATGCAGATTGCTTCCGGTCCTCGGTTTAGTCTTACTTGTTGTATGCGCTCGACGATAAGGTTTAGGGCTTCATCCCAACTGACGCGGCGAAAAGGTTCATCGAGGGAGTCGCGCAGCATCGGATATTTAAGGCGATCTTTGTCCAAAGATTCGGCAATAGTACCACCTTTAACGCAGATTTTTCCTTTGCTGGAAGGATGAGCGCGATCGCCTCTTACTTGCCAAATGGGATTTCCCTGACTGTCTTTATTGGTTAGTTTTCCAGATTGTGCTGGAGGTAGCACTTCTAGCCCACAGCCAACACCACAATATGGACATAGGGTTTTTGTTGGTTCGGTCATAGCGATCGTATCCCTAATTTATATCCTCAATTGTTTCTTTAATCAGAGTTTTTTCTCGTTAATTTTGCTTGAATAAATTTTACTAAAAAGTATTTAAATATTATTGTTTCTTTTTGCATATAACTTTCTTTTAATAAACCTAAACTACTACTTTAAAATTATTTGTATATATAGTTACATTTTTTCAATCTAATTAATATTTTGCATTGACCAAATGCTTTATTTGCATTTTTTCTTACCAATAAATACCAGTTGGTAAGAAAATGAACAGAAAAAATATTAACTAGTAATTAATTGTTTCTTTTAGTGAAACTTTCTGGGGAAAAAATGAACTAAATAAAAAGCACGGTCATAAACCGCGCCAGTCTTATTTTTTTGTTAAAAAGTTACTTTGGCAACGGGTCAATACCTCACTTCTGCTTCTGTCAAAGACTGTTGTATCTCTTCATCTCCTTCGTGATGCTCGGCAAAAGAGCCTTTAGGTTCTTTGAGAACAAAGAAACATAGAAAGGCAACAATCAAAGCAGCTACGCCCATCATGTGAAAGAAAATAGTATTGGATTGAGCCAAAATTGCTGGAGATGGATTTTCGCCACCACCCAACCATTCTGGCAATAAGCTATAAATAGTCAAATAAGCAACCGCACCGACATTACCGTAAGCACCGACATTACCAGCAATCTGTCCGGTTACGCGACGTTTGACTAGAGGAACAATGGCATAAGTAGAACCTTCACCAGCTTGAACAAAGAAAGAGCATGCCATCGTCAATAGAACTGCTCCAGGTAACCACCAAGTGTTATTAACAGTACCTACGATCAGATAACTAATCCCCATACAACCAGTTAACACTCCCATCGTAGTTTTGCGGCTACCCAGCTTATCTGAGATCAGTCCGCCACCGGGACGAGCAGCCAAATTCATGAAAGCGTAGCTGGCTGCAATCATCCCCGCTTGAGCTTTGCTCAGAGCGAAAGTACCTTCAAAGAATGCAGGTAGCATGGAAACTACTGCTAACTCAGAACCGAAGTTTACGACGTAAGTAAGTTCGAGGATAGCTACTTGGGAGAAGTTATAACGGTCTTCAGCTGGATAACGTTTTTTGCCGCTTAAAAGTTCTTTGTTGACACTCCAACAATTATAAGCTTGGAACAGATACAAGCCAGCTAAACACAACCATACGATATACATTGTGCCTAGATCGTAGAGTTCGGCTCTCATTAAACGCCAAGCCAAAACCATTAGAATACCTGTCAGAGGCACGTTCATCAGCATCAAAAACCAGAAGTCTTTCTTAGTCGTAACTTCTAATCCTCTAGAACTTTTGGGTCTTCTATAAACTTTTCCCGGGGGAGAATCTTGGACGTTCAAGAAATAGAGAATTCCATAGAGAGCTGCAATGATACCCGTGCCAGCAATACAAGCTCGCCAATTAAGTAAAGCTTCGCCAGTAGCTGGGTTAACAGCTCCGAAAGCTAACCAACCACCAATAGTAGGAAGGGTAAAAGCTGCGGCTGCCGAACCAAAGTTACCCCAACCACCGTAAATTCCTTCGGCTAGCCCAATTTCTTTGGGTGGGAACCATTCTGCTACCATCCGGATACCAATGACAAATCCTGCACCGACAATACTTAGTAGTAAGCGAGAAACTACTAGCTGAGTAAAATTTTGTGCTGCTGCAAAGATAAAACAAGGAATAGCAGCGTAGATCAGCAATAGGGAATAGGTCAATCTCGGACCGTATTTATCCAACAACATTCCAATAATAATCCGTGCTGGAACCGTCAGAGCTACGTTACAGATAGCAATGGTTCTAATTTGAGCTTCTTCTAAACCGAGATCGGCTCTTACTGCTGTGGCTAAAGGTGCGTAATTAAACCAGACGACGAAAGATAGAAAAAATGCAAACCAGGTCATATGCAGGATTTTGTACCTACCCCTGAATTGCCACATTTCTGCAAGCATTGTTACCTTCCTTCAAACTAACAAGATGTTTAAACTCAAAGCTTTTTTTGTAAATAATTAATATTTTTTAATACTTACAATAATCATGATTAATAGTTCTAGATTGTTACTAGGTTTCTTGCTTGTTTCAACTTCATCTAGGATTGGAAAATGAAGAGTTTGTTGACAACACAACTTGATAAGTTAATTGCAGTTGCGATTCTAGGTTCACATGATTAAACTGGACTTTTCGTATATTTAGCTACAAAAAAATGCTAGTCAGCTCGTTTTGATGTGTTAATAGCATTACTAAAATTACTAAATTGCATAATAAATTAATTTCAATTTTGTTTGGTCATACTAATTCGTTATCTAATTGCCAGATTAAAAATTGAAAATACTTATAAAAAATAAAAATGACACTGCCGGGTAGAAGTGTCATCTCGATCGAAAATTAGAAAATAATAATTCAATCACGCCAAAGCATCATCATGGGCAAAACGACGAAAGAGGAAATCTAGAGTATAATTACGCAATTCATAATACTGGGGATTTTCCATTAAACGCATCCGATCCTGCGTAGCAGGTGCTGCCGCACCGCGAGGACGAGCAAAGGGAATTTCTAGTATTTCCCCAATATTAGCAGCAGGACCATTGGTCATCATCACTAAACGATCTGATAGAAATAATGCTTCATCAATGTCGTGGGTAATCATTAATACTGTGGCGCGATGATCTCGCCAAATTTTGAGCAATTCTTCTTGCATTTCCTCCCTGGTAATGGGATCTAAAGCCCCAAAGGGTTCGTCCATAATCAACACTTCTGGACGAATTGCCAAAGCACGGGCGATCGCCACACGCTGTTTCATCCCTCCTGAAAGTTGAGCAGGTTTTTTATTAGCAGCTTCGGTTAGTCCGACTAATTCTAAATGTTCTAAAACAATCTCTTTTTTTTCTTGACGAGATTTGTGTTTATAGACTTGTTCAACCGCTAAATAAACGTTTTCATAGGCAGTTTTCCAAGGTAAGAGAGAGTAGTTCTGGAATATGACCATTCTTTCTGGTCCTGGTTGAGTAATAAGCTGATTTTTGAGCCTAATCTCTCCTGTAGTCGGTTTAGTTAATCCCGATACCATGCTCAACAGAGTTGATTTACCGCAACCAGAATGACCGATAATGCAGATAAATTCACCTTCTTCGATGATTAAATTAATGTCTTCTAATACTGTATAACTACCCATGGCAGTGGGATAAACTTTGGAAACGCTGTCAAATTCCAGAAAGGCTGTTGACGTAGTTGGTGAAATTTGTTTTTGCAAGCTATTATCTGTAATTTGCATCATAAAGATTTTTAATTTTTAATTCCTCAAGCTGCTTTTGTAGCAATTGAATCGATATCAACCTCTTCGAGCCGAATATCTCGTTTAATTTTCAATCCCTTAAGATACTCAATCGGATTGTCAGGACTAAAGACAGTACCATCAAATAACTGGAAAGAAGTCCGTTCTGGTTCTAAACCAGGCAAGTTTAATTGTCTAGTTGCTTCATAATAAACATCCATTCTTCTTACTCTATCTAGGATGTCAATCCAGTTACGAGGAAAAGGAACAATGCCCCAGCGTGCCATCTGAACTAAGATCCACAGTCCTTCTACTCTACTAGGACAGTTCGTTTTATTAACGTAAAATTCGTTATATTTCAGTAGCACTTGAGGAGGTTCGTCTGTTCCTCGGTTATAGGGATCGAGAAAACCAGGGCGAGTATATTCTGGTGCCGAACCGACATAGTTTGGCTGACAAATGAGTTGCAAAATTTCTTCGCGATGACGGCGATCGTCACAGTATTGGCAAGCTTCCATCAAAGCTTTGACTAAGGCAATGTGGGTTGCGGGATATTTGTTTGCCCACTCTTCCTTAACTCCTAAAACTTTTTCTAAATGACTCTGCCAAATATCTAAATCGGTAGCAATAACAAAACCCAGATTTTCGTAAACGGCGCGAGAGTTCCAAGGTTCGCCCACACAATAGCCATCGATATTGCCAGCTTTTAAATTAGCTACCATTTGCGGTGGGGGAATAACCGTTAGATTGACATCGATGTCGGGGTCAATTCCGCCCGAAGCCAGCCAATAGCGCAACATCAAATTATGCATCGACGCTGGATAAACCATCCCCAAAGTATGAATTCGGTCGGGAGTTTGAGCAATAGCTGCTTTGAAATCAGCTAGGGTGCGTACTCCCTGTTCGTAGAATTTCTTGCTGAGGGTGATAGCATTGCCATTACGGGATAGAGTTAAAGCAGTAACAGTCGGAACAGAAGGATTATTGCCCATACCGATTGTTAGAGAAAGAGGCATACCAGCTACCATTTGGGCTGCATCTAACCTACCGCTGGTGATTCCTTGGGCGATCGCTTTCCAACTCGGTTCTCTAACTAGATTTACTTTGGTCAAACCGTGTTTGGCAAAAAAGCCCTTTTCTTTGGCTACTACTAGGGGGGCGCAATCGGTCAGGGGAATAAAGCCAATTTCTAAATTAACTTTTTCTAAACCATTACCAGAAATAATTGCGGGGGCTTTACTTTGACGTTTTTTCGCTTTTTTCTGTTGATTGAGGAAGTAAACGATTTCACCCCGTAGCGCGTAATAACTGGGGTGATTGACTACTTCTAGACGATTTCTGGGGCGAGGAATCGGAACATTAATAATTTGTCCGATATGAGACTCTGGTCCATTAGTTAGCATGACAATGCGATCGGCGAGTAATAAGGCTTCATCTGCATCATGAGTCACCATTAAACAGGTAACTTGGTGTTCTTGGCAGATTTTCATCAATTGCTCTTGTAAACTGCCTCTAGTTAGGGCATCTAAAGCTCCAAAAGGTTCATCTAACAAGAGTAATTTAGGACGAATAGCCAAAGCACGAGCGATCGCAACTCGTTGTTTCATTCCACCAGAAAGTTCTGCGGGTCTTTTGTCAGCTGCATGACGGAGATTTACCAGATCGATATGTTCTTCGACAATCCTGCGGCGATCGCCAGCGGATTTATGAGCATATACTTGATTAACAGCTAAAGCAATATTTTGCCTGACAGTTTTCCAAGGGAGTAAAGAATAGTTTTGGAACACCACCATGCGATCTGGTCCTGGTTCTTTTACTTGCTTTCCTTCGAGGATAATACCCCCCTGAGTTGGTCGGTCTAGTCCCGCGACTATGTTGAGTAAAGTAGACTTACCACAGCCAGAATGTCCTAGTAGACAGACAAATTCCCCTGGTTGAATTTCCAGATGAATATTTTTTAGGGCAACGTATCTACCTCCATTAGCTAGAGGAAATACTCGGTCAATGTGATCGATTTCGAGAAATGGAATCATAAGGGAATAGGGAACAGTAAGCAGTGAGCAGTTATCAGTGACCAGTCTTTACTTATTATTGTTGTTGTTCTGAAGGCACAACTAATGAAGCAATCAAAGCTACCAGGCGATCGAGCAAGAGACCAACTATCCCTACATAGATCAAAGCCAAGATAATTTCGCTCAGTCGAGAACTGTTGTAAGAGTCCCAAATAAAGAAGCCAATTCCTACACCACCAACTAACATTTCCGCTGCCACTATCGCTAACCAAGAAAGACCAATACCAATTCTTAAACCCGTAAAAATATAAGGAACTGAAGCAGGGAACATAATTTCCCAAAAATACTTAATTCCAGATAAACGCAGCACTTTCGCTACATTTTTATAATCTTGAGGAATTTGCTGAACTCCTACTGTAGTATTGATAATAATTGGCCAAATTGCCGTAATAAAAATAACAAAAATTGCTGAGGGATTAGCTTCTTGAAAAGCAGCTAACGCGATCGGCAACCAAGCCAGGGGTGGTACAGTTCGCAATACCTGAAAGATGGGATCTATAGCATCATAGACAAATTGATTAGAGCCAATTAAAATGCCTAAACCGATTCCTACTATTGCAGCTAAACTATAACCGATTGCTACTCTTTGTAGGCTTGCTAATATTTGCCAAAATAATCCTTTATCTGTACCTCCATAATCAAAAAAAGGATTAATAATAAATTCAGAAGTGTCTTGAACCACTTGTATAGGACTAGGAAGATTAGAATCGGGGCTGCTACACAATACTTGCCAAAGGGTCAAGAGAAATAAAAGGGCTACAATCGGACGCAATAATTTTTTAGGAGGGTTTTTAATCAGGGATAGGAAAAAATTAGGCTTCCTGATTCGATTATCTACGTTAACTGTCATGGGGAATTAGGTAATAGTTATTAATTGATAATTGATAATGGATAATTGATAATTATTGATTCTCAATTGTCAATTATCAATTATTTATTGACTTTTGACTTTGCTAAATCCTAAGCTTTTTTAATTTTGAGGCTATCTAAATAAGCTTGAGGATTTTCGGGATCGAATGCAACTCCATCAAAGAAAGTTTCCACACCACGAGAATCACTGGTGGGAATTTCTGCATCGCTTACGCCAATTGCTTTAGCTGCTTCTTTCCAAAGATCGGAACGATTAACCTTATCGACTAAAGCTTTAGTATCGGTATCGGCTGGAATATAACCCCAACGAATATCCTCGGTTAAAAACCAAAGATCGTGACTCTTATATGGATAAGAGGCATTATCTGTCCAGAACTTCATTGCGATGTCAGGATTTTCAACTATGCGTCCATCGCCATAGTCGATTTTGCCTTGGGATCTGTCGATAATATCTTCTACCGGGACTCTAAACCATCTGTTTTGAGAAACAATCTCGCACATTTCCTGTTTATTTTCTGGGCGATCGCACCATTGTTGTGCTTCTAATACCGCTTTTAGCAATGCTTGGGCAGCTTTAGGATTTTGGTCGACCCAATCAGCCCTCATAGCAAAGGCTTTTTCTGGGTGATTTTTCCAAAGTTCTCCAGTAACTAAAGCCGTATAACCTTGTTCTTGATTAACTAGTTGAGCGTTCCAAGGTTCACCTACACAAAAAGTTTCCATTGCACCAATTTTCATATTGGCAACCATCTGTGGTGGGGGAATGGGTACTACGGAAATATCTTTTTCGGGTTCGATTCCACCAGCAGCTAACCAATAACGCATCCACAGATCGTGAGTACCCCCAGGAAAAGTCATCGCCGCATTCAATTGTTTATTGTTAGATTTAGCCTGGGCAAAGACTTGTTGCATTCTGGAACTATCTAAGCGAACCTGTGCGTCTTTATAATTGTTGCTTATCGAGATTCCCTGACCATTGACATTTAATCTCGCCAAAATATACATTGGTACGGGTTGTTGAGTAATAGTACCCATAGTCATCAGGTAAGGCATTGGCGTAAGAATATGCGCCCCATCAATTCCACCACGGTTTGAACCCAATTCGATATTATCTCTGGTTACTGGCCAAGAGGCTTGCTTGAGAACCTCTACATCAGTCATGCCATATTTAGTGAAAAACCCTTTTTCCTTAGCAATAATCAAAGGTGCAGCGTCGGTTAGAGCAATAAATCCTAGTTTAGCAGTAGTAATTTCTGGGGCATCTTCAGGGCTAATATCAGCTGCTGGAGTTGCAGTTTGGGTAGCAGTATTATTTTGATTAGCACAACCGTGTACTAAAAAAGTACCGGCAGCAGTTGCACCAGCAGTCAAAATAAATTTACGACGAGAAAGTTTGGACATAAGCTCATCCCAAGGAATATTAATAGTTAAATTGAATGCTAATTTTTTTAGTCTTTGTAGAAAAAAGTTAATTAATGACAAATAATCTTTTGATTCTTCCTATTTTATTTGTCTATTTTTTCTGACTCAATTAACTTAGATTTGTCTATTTTTTAGCCTCGATAATCATGTTTAATTTTTACTGGAATCAAAGCTTTTTCGAGAATCTAAAATAATAGAATCACATCCTTAAATGTAATTTTTAGTAGCAAATGTTACCAAATATAAAATCTTATGTTATCTAGGCATAATAAATATTTGTTGATTGCATGAAAACTGGAATAAAAGCTTAAGTTAATTTCACTTAATTAATATAAGTTCAAAACCTTAGCATTTATTCCAGTTAACGAAAAATTCTAACTAGTAGAAGTCGGCGAAAATAATTTAATATAAGCTTTTAGCTTTTGGCTATTAGCTAACAACTTTCTAATTTTTGACTTTTGCTTTTTGCCTGCGTGACTTCCGCAGAGCGGTTTTAGCGCACTTTAGCACCAAATTGCTCGATCAAAATATCGCGTAAAACTAATTTGAGGTCATCACAAGCAATTCCTTTTTGTACGCAATTACCGAGTTCAGCCTCTTTACCAACTTTGCCACCCATATAGAGATCTACTCCTTCGACAGTTTTCCCATCTTTGCGTACTTTTGTTCCCATCAACCCAATATCGGCTACTTGAGGTTGACCGCAGGAATTAGGACAACCAGTCCAGTGAATTCGGACTTTATTGGGTATTTCTAATTCTGCGTCCAATTCTCTAGCTAAAGCTAAAGCCCGATTTTTTGTCTCTACTAAAGCAAAGTTACAAAACTGCGCTCCGGTACAAGAAACTAAAGATCTTTCCAAAGTTTTTGGTTCAAGTGTAAATTTTTCTAGTAAAGGTTCTGACCCAAAAGCATCAAGATTTTCATCAGAAATATTGGGAATAATCACATTTTGTTCTACAGTTAAACGAATTTCTCCACTGCCATAAACTTCTGCTATTCTTGCTAAATCGAACATATCTTGAGCGTATAGCCTGCCGATAGGAACGTGAATTCCTACGTAATTTAAACCTGGTTGTTTTTGCTTGAAGACACCGATATGATCTCGCTTTTCCCAATCAATTAAATCTTCTTCGGCTGCAGTAGTTAAAGGTTTACCGAATTGAGCTTCTACCATGGAACGAAACTTATCTATTCCCCATTCGTCAATCAGCCACATTAGTCGAGCTTTTTGTCGATTAGCTCGTAAACCGCGATCGCGATAAACTATTAAAATTGCTCTGCATAATTTGACTACATCATCATTAGGTGCAACCCACGCATTAAGAGGAACCGCTGCTTCACAACGTTTTGCAGAGAAAAAACCGCCTACTAAGACATTAAAACCCAACTTTCCGTCTTTATAGGCAGGCACGAAGGCAATATCGTTAATTTCTGCATGGACGGAATTGTCTCTACCACCTTCAATGGCAATATTAAATTTACGGGGTAAATTGGTAAATTCGTAGTTACCTTGACCGCAACTAGTAATCATATCCTGGACTTTTTGAACCAGTTCGCGGGTATCGATTAATTCATCGGCATCAATTCCTGCCATAGGCGAACCAGTGATATTACGAACGTTGTCCATTCCTGACTGAACAGAAGTTAAGTCTACTTCCTTAAAGCACTGAAAGATATCGGGCACGTCTTCTAGACGAATTCCTCGCAGTTGAATGTTTTGTCTGGTAGTAATATCGGCGTTGCCATCTTCGCCGTAACGCTGGACGATTTGACCTAAAACTCTCATCTGCTGACTGTTGAGAATACCATTGGGAATACGCATCCGCAACATAAATTTGCCTGGGGTAACGGGGCGATAAAATACTCCTACCCATTTGAGTCGGTGTTGGAGATCGGTTTCATCGATCACCTCCCAACCCAACCGAGCAAATTTTTCTAATTCTTCTTTTACTGCTAGTCCATCTTTTTCTGCTTTAAATTGCTCAAATTTATTCTTTTTGGCAGTCTTTGTTGCTTCTACCATGTTTTTTTCCTCTAATTAAACCTTCGTCGCGTTTTCGTGTCTCCGTATGTCCTTGTCCCCTTGTCAGTTATGATCGATAAATTAAATGATTAACAGCTTATGTACCTTTGCTTCTATTTAATGAGTGGTTGCCAAGGTTTTTTTGTATTGTTTGTTACTAATTTTCTCTGGTGATGTTGTTTGAGAATGGAAAATATGTAGTTTATACATATAGCAGGATTAAGTAATCAAATGTATGTACAAAAATGGAATTTGAATGGAACGAGGAAAAAAGTAAAGCCAACCAAAGAAAGCATCGTGTTAGTTTTGAAGAAGTCGCCGAAATTTTCGTTATCCAATGTATTAGATAATTGATAGCCGATTTGAGTATAACGAAGTAAGATACATTGGAATTGGCAGAAATAGTCAGATGCTAATTTTTACTGTTGTTTACACCGAACGAAAAGCAAGAATTAGGATTATTTCAGCACGCAGAGCTAATAAGCAGGAAAAACGATTGTATTATGACTACTGTACGCAAACATATTGATGAAATACCGACCATGAGTGAAGAACGAGCAAAAGAAGTTGAGGCAATGTCTGATGAAGACATTGATTATTCGGATATTCCTTCTCTTAATGAAGAGTTTTTCAAAAACGCTAAGTTAGTAAAGCGTAAACCAAAAACAGAACAAATCAGCATCAGAATCGATACAGAAGTTTTGGAATGGTTTAGAACTCACGCTAAAGAAAAAGGCTACCAGACTTTAATTAATGATGTGTTACGGACTTACGTAAAACATAACTCTTAAATACTTTATTTCTATTATCAAAGAGTATTTGCAACTTGTTAAAATTGTCTACTTAATCGCACCTTCGTAGGTTGGGTAGAACGAAGTGAAACCCCACAACAAATATTCTCGGCTATGATTAATTCATGCAATATCGCCGAGCTAGATTGCCAGGAAGTTGTTATTTACCCTAGTCACCCATAATCGTCGTTGTTTTCTCTGTGAGCCTGAAAATATCGATTTATTGCGCGATTGTTTCAAAAGAGTAATGAGTAAGCATCCTTTTAAAATTAATGCAATCGCAATCTTACCCAACCATCTTCATTGTTTCTTGCTTTAAAATAGCTCGTAATGTTCCTTCGGGCAAATCTCCTGTATGGTTGGGAATTGTTGTGTATCGATTTGTTTGTGGATTAAACCAAATTTCGTGACTACCCGCAGCCTGACGGTGAAACTCAAATCCGAATTCTCGTAAAACCTTAACAATTTTGCGATAGCGAAATCCAGCGAGTCTTCCCATGATTGATTACTGACCAATTACCAATGAATAATCAAAGGATTCGGCAATAGGACTTAGGGTTGTATCTGTTTGAGATTCGAGCAGTTTTTGGGCAACATCACGGGCAATTTCTAAAGTTTCAGTGATGGTTTTACCTTGAACAACAAGTCCTTGAAGGTCATCTGTTGTCGCTAAATAGTA
>JADEWQ010000028.1:16945-55866 GCA_015207585.1 Pleurocapsales cyanobacterium LEGE 06147
TTCCATTGCTATTTATTCTGTTTAATTAAGCTCTCTGTGTTATTTTAGTCGGAAAATTGTCAGTTTTTGAGTTTTCATTTCCTTTTAAGCGATTTATGATGCGATGTGGGGAGCTTCGGAAAGCATTGATTTTGACAGGAAAATTCAGCCCATATTTTTTATAGGGGCGATCTCAAAGAGATCCGCTAGTCTTCGACGCACTTCGTGTACGCGGTGCGCACTAATCGCCCTGACAGCGATTTGTTACATAGCAAATATGCTGTGGCGAGCAGAAGCTTTTCACGAGCGCGAGAGGTTCGCTCCTTACAGTCGCGGTGCGGCAGCACCCGCTGCGCGGGAGCGCATTAATTGGAAATCAAACAGCATCGTATCATTCTTCTTTTTAACAGGCGATCGCTTGTTTGATTGGTAAATTATTTTAAAATTAATTATTACTACAATTACTACACACCTCGTCAAGCCAAGATACCATTCATAAATTTTTTTGAAATTGACTGTCAGTAATATGAATGAAAAAGAATAACTTATTAGAGAAATAAAACAAGCTCCTGATTTTTTGGTAAAAGAAGTCTTAGACTTTTTGCTATTTATTAAAAGTAGAACAAAAGATCTTAAGCCGAGTAGCGATCGCAATTTAGAAGCACAATTACGAGAAATGGCTGAAGATCTAGAGGTTCAGGCGGAAATAAATTCTATTAATCAGGAATTTTTGGTGACTGAAATGGATGGTTTAACTTAAACATGACCATCAAAAGAGGAGAAATTTATTTTGTTAATCTCAATCCAGTAAAGGGACGAAAACAATCAGGAAAAAGACCAGTTTTAGTTTTATCTATCGATGCTATTAATCAGCTACCTTTAGTGGTTACTGTTGTTGTGGGAACAAAAGGAGAAAATATAAGTCGGGACTATCCTACAAATGTGCGAGTATCTAAAAAGGAAAGTGGACTTCCTGTGGAAACAGTTTTTCTCTGTTTTCAAATTCGTTCTTTAGATCCCGCTAGATTTACTTCTGAACCAGCAGGACGGTTAAACCAAGAAAAAATGAATAAAATTGAGGCTGCTGTTCGCTACTGTTTAGGACTTTAGGGAAATTATACATTTTGCTGTAAGTGAATTACATTAAAAGCGATCGCACTGTAGGTTGGGTTGAAGCATAAAACCCAAAATCAACTTTGTTTTTGGTTGCACCATATTTTTTGTAGGGGCGATCGTACTAAAGGATAGTCAAAAGATTCGGCAATAGGAATTAGGGTTGTATCTGTTTGAGATTCGAGCAGTTTTTGGGCAACATCACGGGCAATTTCTAAAGTTTCAGTGATGGTTTTACCTTGAACAACAAGTCCTTGAAGGTCATCTGTTGTCGCTAAATAGTAACCTTCTGGAAGTTTCTCGATGTGCAAGTTAATAATCTTTTCCATTGCTATTTATTCTGTTTAATTAAGCTCTCTGTGTTATTTTAGTCGGAAAATTGTCAGTTTTTGAGTTTTCATTTCCTTTTAAGCGATTTATGATGCGATGTGGGGAGCTTCGGAAAGCATTAATTTTGACAGGAAAATTGGGATGAAATAGTGATATGTTGGGTTTCGCTTTCGCTTAACTCAACCTACGGGCGATCGCACTTCAGTAGATCTCTTCGAGATCGTCAATTGGTAGTTGAAGAATGAAACCCAACATCATATTTTTTGTAGGGACGATTGGTTAATCGCCCTTAGCGAGTATAAAAAGAGAAAAAGCAAAAGGTTATTAAGTCCTAGGGACGACATAGACAATACGAAAACCGATAAGGTTAAGATGGTCAACACCGATAAAGTAGTCGCGAGCCGCTGAACGACAGTTGAAAAAAAAGTCCCACCAAGAACCACCGCGTAATACTTTACAATTACTATTTTTTGTTAACCAAGTACTGCCATCTATGGGCGCACCCTCATAGCTCTCATGCCAAGTATCGGCGCACCACTCCCAAACATTACCGTGCATGTCGTGTAAACCAAAGGTATTGGGCGTAAATTGTCCCACTGGAGTGGTTTTTTTATATTTAACATCGTAATTCGCTAACTCAGTGGTAATCGTCTCGCCAAAATGAAAGGGTGTGGTAGTTCCAGCACGACAGGCATATTCCCATTCCGCTTCGCTAGGTAATACGTATTCTCGTCCAGTCCGTTTTGATAATCTGACACAAAATTCAACTGCATCGTACCAAGAAACACCATCTACAGGGAGATTATCACCTTTGAAGCGGGATGGATTGAAGTTGAGTTCGCGATTGATTTTAGGTAGAGACGCAACTGCTCTCCATGGTGCCTGAGTTACTTGAAACTTACCCATAAAGAAAGGTTTAATTGTAACCTTATGTTGGGGTCTTTCTCTGTCCTTACTAAATTTTTCTCCTAATGGTGCGCCCATCATAAATGATCCGCCAGGAATAGAAACCATTTCCAGGATGACACCATTACCGAGGTCTTCAGTGAAATATTGGGCTTGATTGCGGCTGCGATTGAGCTTAACTTGTGAACCCCAACCAAACAGTCCCGAACGTTCTACGGTTACTGTCACTACGTCAAATGCAAACATCTGAAGCGAGGGAGATGATTGAATATAGGAAGTTGCGGTAGGTGGTTGTTGAGAAATCTGGTTTGAGGATTTCGGAGATGAAACAGTTTGAGTAACTGTACCCGCAACACCAGGAAAAATATCAACACCAAGAGTTGCTGCCCTTTCGCACCAATAACACTTACTATAGTGACGACTATAATGATGGCTATCTACCCTGCCACAGACAGTTAACTCATTAACCGCTACTTGTAAAGCATCGTGCCAATCTTGAGCGGTAGGACGCAGATGGGGTTGCGTATGTCCCTCGTTAAAGCATTGGAGAAATAACTTTTTTACTTTTGGATGAACGACATCGAGAGGAATAGTATTCTGACTGGGACGAATCAAACTATTTTGTCCGGCGTACCAATACCCTTTACGAATCAATTCAGTTTGTTCTGGAGATTCCCCTGAACCAATCCATTGCCCCGAAAAAGGATGATAGCCAAACAAGAGATAATGAATCAGTACCGCCAAGCGAAAACGGTCATGGGTTTCTGTTTGATTGGTAGTAGCAATATCTTTTCCAAGCAGTTCTACAGGGGTAAAACCTTCTGAACCAACAGTTTGATTAAGGCTTAAACAGTTAATCTGCCCAGCCGCTATTCTTAGAATGCCCAATTAGTTTAGGAAATTTTACATTGCATTATAGCCGTCATGAACTACTTACACCAGGATAATCTTGGAAATTTTAACCATCTAATGCCAAGCCGTTCTCTGCTGCTTGGGCTAGATCTTGAGCAACACGGGAAAAATAAGGACGAATCAACCACCACAATAGCGGGGATAACCAACCGCGTAAAGTCACCGAGTAAGAAATATAACTACCGCAAAGAGTTGATTCGATCTGATAGGTAATTCTCTGCTCGATACCAGCAATAGCGAGAATTCTAATACTAAGTAATTTTTGGGGACAAACGTTTTCCACAAACAGCTTGATGGGAATGGGGGTTAATCGGGTTACAACTTGATATATAAGACCAGGTTTAGCCTTCAAACCTTGAGGCAAATTAGTTTTAGCAAACAGTGGATGCCAAGAGACATCAGCCAGATCGATCAGTTTTTGCCAAAGAATGTCTACTGGTGCGTTGCTGAGAGTGCGGTATGTCTTGCATACCAAAAACTGACATGAGAGTCTGCCTCTACCAGCCAACAGCTTGAAAGAAAAACATAAAATCATCATACCCCTTACTCTCAAGATGCTTAGGCAAATATTTTAGTTCAAGAATTGAATTGAGAAGGGTCGCTTTCTATTAAGATATTTTGCTAGTTTCGAGAAAATCAACTTTACACGGGATGAGTTCTCGTCTGAGGTACCCGATTCAAGGTAGTCTGAGGGAGTAACTGTTAATATTTCTTTGTTTTAGATGACCGCTTTGCAAACTGACGCAACTAATCCATCTCAATTACTTATACCTCCAACTGACTCTGCAGGAAGAGTCAGTCAATTTATGAAACAGCTACAAGATGAAATTTGCGATCGCCTAGAAGAATTAGATGGCACGCAGTTTACAGAAGATAGCTGGGAAAGAGACGAAGGGGGTGGCGGGCGATCGCGGGTGATGCGAGAGGGAACGATTTTAGAACAGGGTGGAGTTAATTTTTCTGAAGTTTGGGGTAAACAATTACCTCCTTCTATTTTAAAACAACGCCCAGAAGCCGAAGGACATGGTTTTTATGCCACGGGAACATCGATGGTACTCCATCCTCGCAATCCTTATGTACCTACCGTTCACCTCAATTATCGTTACTTTGAAGCAGGTCCGGTATGGTGGTTCGGCGGTGGGGCAGATTTAACTCCTTATTATCCTTTCGCTGAAGATGCAGCCCATTTTCACCGTACTCTCAAAGCTGCTTGCGACAAACATCATGCAGAATATTATCCCGTATTCAAACGCTGGTGCGACGAATATTTTTATCTCAAGCACCGTCAAGAAACCCGAGGCGTAGGCGGTATCTTCTTTGACTATCAAGATGGACGAGGAACATTGTATCGCGGTCCTTACAAAGACAGTGCTGCGGCTATCTACAGTCAGCAACTCAGCGAAATAGAAACCCGCAGTTGGGAAGAATTATTCCGTTTTATCCAAGATTGCGGTCGAGCCTTTTTACCAGCATACATTCCCATCGTCGAAAAAAGAAAAGATATCGAGTATGGAGACAGAGAGCGCAATTTTCAACTGTATCGTCGAGGACGTTATGTAGAATTTAATTTAGTCTACGACCGAGGTACTATTTTCGGTTTACAAACTAACGGACGTACTGAATCTATCCTGATGTCTTTGCCTCCATTAGTACGTTGGGAATACAACTACAATCCCGAACCAGATACCCCCGAAGCAGAATTGTACGAAACCTTTTTAAAACCTCAAGATTGGGCTAATTGGCACTCGTCTTAATAAAAGCTCTTAGCTGTTAGCTCTTAGCTATTAGCTAGTATTTAAACGGGATCTTAAACCCCGTCTAAATACCTGTACCGCTCAGACGGTGGAATCTTAGACCCAAATTAGCTTTTAGCTAGTTAATAAAATTACTCCTGACTCCTGAATTTTGATTCCTTATTGAATAGTAAATAATTCCGCCGAAAAATCTTGACGTTTGGTGAAGCGATATGAGCCGAGTAATGCACCCCAGATCGCTTTACCAGTTTTCGGTCGATACCCTTGTCATAAGTTTGCAATTGTTCCGAAGTTACTGCAAATCCCAAAGTAACTTGATAAGTATTTCCCTGATAACTAAAACTACAGGGCTATCGCTTGCCGAAAAAGCTTGAAAACGATAGTTACTATTAGAAAGAGTTTCTATTTGGATATTATGAATACAATTTGGCAGCAATTCAATTTGTTCCGGCTTGATTTGTTGTAGTAGTTTGGGATGACGACTCGCTCCGGCGAGATACTTACCTAAAGCTACCAGTTCGGAAGAGAAGACCATTGCTAAAAAAAATGACGCAGATTTTATTCAATTATTTATTGCGAAAAATCGGTCGATCGTGCCTTTTCCATCTTCTAAAATGGTGAGTAGAATATAATCGAACAGCGATCGCCAGACGGAGATAACACTGAGCCAGATGTACTCAAAAAAATTTAGATTAACTAATTGGCAGTATCCATCTCTACAATAGACAATGGTGTAGCCGAATAAGAAAACATCCTAAATTAGTTACAGAGTTAATTTATGAATAACAATCCCGCCTTATATCAAGAAGCCCGTTACGAACCTGCTGTAGTCATCCCCCTAAAGCAAGAAGCTTCTTTAATAGATTGGTTAAAAGCCAATAATCGTTTAATTGCTCGCGAATCCGAAGAACTAGACTATAGTGGAGAAGATCCAGAAATCGATGAATTAATGGGTGGAGAAGAAGATTTTGAAGAAGATGATTTTGAAGATGTAGAGGATTCGTAACAAATTTTTATATATACTTTTTTGCCTTTTCCTAGAGTTTTTGTATCCGTGTGGCTGGATAACTTATGAGCGATCGCTTTATCTGTAGATAATTACTAGTTATCAATTTAAATTCATCGTGAATGCCAAATTATTATTTCCGGCAAGGCTCACTCAACCATCAGGCACGAGCTTATTAATTTTACTTGCCTTCATTACGGTCTTTTGGGCAGGAGTCATTGATTTAAGCACTGGAGGGTTTGAGGGAAAAACGGCTCTTATGAGCATACCCTTGCTTACCTGTGCTTCTATCTGCGGTATATTAGGTTATGGTACAGTTCCTTTGCTACGAAGGCTTAAAACGGGACAAGTAATTCAAGAAGATGGTCCTCAAACTCATTTAAAAAAAGCCGGTACTCCAACGATGGGAGGTATTTTTTTTATCCCCGTAGCAGTTATCGTCGCTCTGATTTGGTCGCAACCTACTCCCGAATTAATTGCTGTCTCACTAGTCACTCTTGCTTATGCAGCGATCGGCTGGATTGATGACTGGCAAGTATTGCGGCAGCAGTCAAATAAGGGAATATCCCCAAGGATGAAACTAACTCTACAAATTACCGTAGCAGTTTTGTTTTGTTTTTGGATGATTTGGCACGAACCAGCTAGTATTACTAATATTGCCCTACCGGGAGGCATAAATCTATCTTTAGGCTTACTATTTTGGCCCTTAGCCGGATTTGTCCTTACGGCCGAAAATAACGCTACTAATTTGACTGATGGTGTAGATGGATTAGCAGCCGGTACGGGTGCGATCGCCTTTGTTGGATTAGGGGCAATTGCTGCTTCAACTTCTCCAGAATTAATGATTTTTTGTGCTTGCCTGAGTGGAGGATGTCTTGGTTTTACCCTTCACAATCGCAACCCTGCTACCGTTTTTATGGGCGATACAGGTTCTCTTGCTGTAGGCGGTGCTTTAGCAGCAGTAGGACTTCTCAGCGGTAATCTCTGGGCTTTATTTATCGTCAGTGGAATTTTCTTTGTCGAATCTCTTTCTGTTATCGCTCAGGTTAGCTACTACAAAGCAACCAAAGGTCGCGATGGTAAAGGAAAACGTTTATTTAAAATGGCACCACTCCACCATCACCTCGAACTAAGTGGCTGGTCGGAAACTCAAATTGTCGGTGCTTTTTACCTGATCAACACTTTACTAGCGGTTATTGCTTATTTATTTCGCTAAATTGACCCATTCCAAACAGGCAAGGGGTGGTGTGCAGAAGCAAGTGCGAACTGTTTTCTTAATTCATTTCTAAAAAGAAATAGGCTATAGCTGATAACTCGATCCCCGTTTATCTTAAAATCATTACTAATTAGATTTATTTATAAGCTTATATCCCTGCCAAGGAGGAATGATGAGACGACCAATTATTATAGGTATTGTAGGTGACAGTGCTGCCGGTAAAACTACTCTTACGCAGGGAATAGCTCAAGTATTAGGGGAAGATGACGTTACAATAATTTGTACTGACGATTACCATCGCTACGATCGCGTGCAAAGAGCCGAACTAGGTATATCTGCCCTTCATCCAGATTGTAACTACTTGGATATTATCGAACAGCATTTAAGCTTGTTGCGAGACGGACAAGCAATTCTTAAACCTATTTATAACCACAGTACGGGGAAATTCGATCCGCCAGAATACATTAAACCCAACAAGTACGTTATTGTTGAAGGATTACTAGGCTATTCTACCCGTCAGATGCAGGGTAACTACGATGTCAAAGTTTATCTTGCTCCTCCCGAATCTCTCCGCCAAACTTGGAAAGTTAGACGAGATACCCGCAAGCGAGGCTATACGGAAGAACAAGTATTAGAGCAGTTACGTCGGCGAGAATCTGATTCAGAAGCTTTTATTCGCCCTCAACGACAGTGGGCTGATGTAATTGTAACTTTCTATCCTCCTAATGAAGAGTCGGAGCAAAATAATTTACTGCTCAACGTGCGCTTGATTCTTCGTCCTACCATACCCCATCCTCATTTCAGTGCTATTCTCAGTGCCGATGGCAATCACTTGGGTTCGGCTATTCGCCTCGAACTCGATCGCGATATGGGTAAACCTGTGGATGTACTAGAGATTGACGGTCATGCTACTGTCGAGCAAGTTCGTGAATTGGAAAAAATGCTTTGTAATGAGGTTCCGTATTTAGGGCAATTTTGTAGCTTAGAAGGAAATCAAGATATTGGTAAGGTAATCGGAACCACTGGAGAAACTCTCCAAAGTTATCCCTTAGCTCTCACCCAATTACTGATCACTTATTACATGCTCAAAGCTTCTCATTTAGAGTGATTGGCTTTTTCAGTTACCAATTCCCATAGTAGGGACGTAGCATGCTACGTCCCTACAAAGTTCAAAATATCCTGTTTTCCTTTTCCTGTTCCCTGTTTACTAATGCTCACTACTCACTGCCATCTATTCTCGTCCAACCCATAATCTTCTTGCCAATCCGAAAAATAACAGAATTGGCAAGACCTAATTGCTCAACAGCTATGGCGAGCAAATAAGTTTGTTTTTGGACAACCGGACAAAGATGAGGACAGCTAATAAAATCAAGGCATAACACTGTGGAACGTCCCCAAGGTTCGCGAAAAACTTTAATCTTCTCGGGAAGACAAGTTACTAGAGAGCGGAATCTTTGCAGCGCAACTTTCTCAAAGTTGGCACTAGTGCAATTAAGGGGTGATTCCATGATCTCTGCTCCTTTAGCAATCAAAAAACCTGCATATCTTCGGTGCTTTTTTAGATTAACACTTACTCTTGGCTTGTTATTGACTTTGCGATTAATTTAAGAAAAGTTTCCAATTTTTACCTATGAAGTTCTTTTCTGATAACTTTTTGAGCAATTTAAATTCAACCATGGTGTAACTATCGCTCCCAATCGGTTCGATTGGAGGAACAAAATGTCTGGCAATTAGTCTAAGAAGATGGTGTTTGTTTTACTTTAGGAGGAACGCTGTTGTTTTGTTTGCCGCTGAGGAAAAGACTAGATAAGGCTTCAAAGTTCGGCGGTTACTAGAGGTATTCGAGGCGATCGCTATCAAGGTAATTGGCAAGCAGCGGAAGATTAACTAAAATCGATTTCAGTTTTGCTCGAGCAGATAGGAGGCAATAGTTAATAGATAAAGCTAATTATATTCACTGCTTACATTCGGTTGTCTAAATTATCCAAAATTTAAGACAATTATTGGCTATTTCTCAATGTTTCTGGAGAAAATCCAGACTTTAATTAATGTACTTTAAATATCAACTTCGATCTCTAATAAATTAACAGTAAAGTGTCAACTCTGCCGCTTCATAAGCTTACTAAAACATCACCGTCGGAATAAAGCTGCCATTTTAAATAGACAAAATGCTTATACAATAAGCGTTTTTACTTTTTATTTTTTAGTCCGGGCGATTGGCCAATCGCCTTTTTACTTTGGTACAGGTAGTTTAATAGATTTAAAAATTTTCGATATATTTACCAAAATTTTACACAGTTTTATTACTTTTGAATAGTAGAAAAAAATAGACGTTACTCGTTCAAACTTGTACTTCACTCGGTCTATTTTTGTCTTGATTAAAAATCTAGTGCCTCCAAAAGCTAGGATTTATATTGCTTTTTCTTGAACAGATTGACAACTACTAGTTAATTCTCATTTGTAAAGGAAAGGAGAAAAAGGTCGGGAATGCTCATAAATTTACCTCAAAGAACAGTAACTTCAACTAAAAGGGGCGGTGTTGAGGTTTCTATTGTCATGCCTTGCTTGAACGAGGCGGAAACGATAGGAACCTGTATCGCCAAAGCACAGTGGTATATAAGAGAGCACAATCTCGCCGGAGAAATCATTATTGCCGATAATGGCAGTACAGATGGTTCTCAAGAGATTGCCACACAAATGGGAGCTCGTGTCGTTCCAGTTCAAGAAAAAGGATATGGCAGTGCCCTGATTGGTGGAATTCGTGCTGCACGCGGTCAGTACATTATCATGGGGGATGCTGACGATAGTTACGATTTCACCAACTTGACTCCATTCATTGAGAAGCTACGAGCGGGCTACGATTTAGTCATGGGCAATCGCTTCAAAGGTGGAATCGAACCTGGAGCTATGCCGCTTCATCACAGATATTTGGGCAATCCCGTACTGACGGGAATTGGCAAGCTTCTCTTTTCCAGTCCTTGCGGTGATTTTCACTGCGGATTGCGTGGTTTTAGAAAAGATGCGATCGCTCAACTCGATTTGCGTACTACGGGGATGGAATTTGCCAGCGAAATGGTAGTTAAAGCCACCCTCCACAGAATGCGCATTACGGAAGTGCCCACAACTTTATCTCCCGATGGTCGCAGTCGTCCTCCTCACTTGCGTAGTTGGCGCGATGGTTGGCGACATTTGCGCTTCCTTTTCTTGTATAGTCCCCGCTGGCTGTTCTTTTACCCGGGAATACTTTTAATCTTAATTGGTTTAGTCGCTACTTTCTGGCTTTTGCCCAGCCCTAAAGTCCATACTTTACTCTATGCCTCCACAGCGATCGTCATCGGCTTTCAGATAGTTACCTTTGCTCTGTTTACAAAAGTTTTCGCCATTAGCGAAGGACTGCTTCCCGAAGACCGGCGATTGCGGCGAGTTTTTAAGTATTTCAACTTAGAAACGGGATTGATTGCTGGCAGCATCCTCTTGTTATTGGGTATTGTTACTTCTATCTATGCCTTTGAAATATGGGAGCAAAGTTTATTCGGTCCCCTCGATCCCGCTCAAATGATGCGCATAGTTATTCCCTCGGTTACTTGTCTCGGTCTTGGCTTTCAAGTTATTTTTTCTAGCTTCTTTTTGAGCGTATTGGGTTTAAAAAGACAAACATCAAGCTAAATAAATAATTTGAGCAAAGGTAGTAACCTGGTTAAAAACGTTAAATTTTTTTGACAGGAGTGGCAATGGCTATAGGACCTCTTGTGCGTGGTATGCTCGGTCCCCTAGAAAGACCGATTTCGGAACTATATCGAAGTATATTTGTTGACCTTACCGCTCTAGTAAATCAGGTTAAGCAGTGGGTTGATGCCTCAAAGATCTTGGAAGTTGGCTGTGGAGAGGGGGCAGTTACCGAGCGTCTGGTAAAGACTTATCCTCATGCTGAAATAACAGGAATTGACATTACCCCTAAAGTGGGACGGATGTTTCAAGAAGATCTCACTAGAGTTAATTTTAAGCAGCAAACAATTAAGGATTTCATAGCTGAGAATTCCTCTCAGTTTGACTTATTGCTAATCAGTGATGTAATGCATCACGTCCCCCCCCAAATGCATGAGGATCTATTAACAGATGCTAAAGATGCTTTAAAACCAGGAGGCTGGCTTGTTCTTAAAGATTGGGAAAGAAGTAAAACACCCATTCATCTACTTTGCTATTTGTTAGATAGATATATTACCGGAGACCGCGTTCGCTATAAAAGTGCCGATGAGTTTCGCGATCTAATTAGAGATGTATTTGGCAAAAACTGTATCAAAGCTGAAAAACGAATTCGTCCCTGGTCAAATAATATTGCCTTTCTCATCCAGGTTTAAAGGCAGTCGTCAAACAAAGTCATCTAATGAAACAACCTTGGTTATCTGTCATCATGCCAACTTATAATGGCAAAGATTATTTAGCATCGGCTTTAGATTCGATTGTTACTCAAGGTGACCCAGAAATTGAATGTATTGTTATTGATGATGGCTCTGTAGATGCAACGCTTTCAATTATAGATACTTATAGTGATATACTCCCTCTCAAGCTCGTCCAAAGAGAGCGACAGGGTAACTGGGTAGCTAATACTAATTATGCTCTTTCGGTTGCTCGTGCCGACCATGTTTGTTTCCTTCATCAAGACGATCTTTGGCTGCAAGGTCGTTTAAGAGTTATGAAAAGTTTGGTCGAGCAAGATCCTCAAGCTAGTTTATACCTCCACCCTTCCCTATTTATTGATGAGAGGGGAAATCGTTTGGGTTTGTGGCGATGTCCTTTACCTACCTTCCCTGTGTCAATTGAGGCTAAAAAAATGGTGGAGAAATTACTAGTGCAGAATTTTATTTCCATACCCGCACCTCTTTTTAAGCGAGAAGTAGCTCTCAAACTAGGCGGACTCAACGAAAAGCTATGGTATACTGCCGATTGGGATTTTTGGTTAAAAATTGCTGCTTGTGGTCACACAGTTTATTATCCTCAGCCATTAGCTGCTTTTCGGGTTCATGGTAGTTCCCAGACAATTCGTCGCAGTTCTAGTTTGGAAGAATTTGAGCAGCAAATGCAAGGGGTTGTAGATACCCATTGGAACTACTGGAAGACTACTACTAATTTCCAGCCCAGAATTAGACAAATAGCTCTTTTTTCTACGAAAGTAAATACAGCTTTAGCAGCTTTAGTTCATGGGAAAAAAACTAATTTATGGAAACTGTTGTTGAATTTTTTAACTCTAGGACCTCTAGGTTGGTATCTCTATCAGAGAGATTCTCGAATCTGGGAAAGGGTATCGGCTAGAGTGAAAGCTCGATTACAAGCACAAACTATAGATTAAAAGGAGATTATAAGTTAAATGAAAATGCCAAATTTATTTATTGTCGGACAACCCAAGTCAGGATCGACGGCATTGCACCAATTTTTGGGGCAACATCCAGAAATCTATATGTCTAACATTAAGGCTCCTCATTTTTTTTGTAAAGATTTTCACAGAGAAAGCGATGAATATCACCGCATGAAGTTGTATTTTGATTACAGAGATAAAGAGTCTTATTTGCAACTTTTTGCTAAAGCTAACTCGGAAAAAATCTTGGGAGAGTCTTCCGATCACTATCTATATTCAGAAGTAGCGGCTGAGGAAATATTTCAATTTAATCCAGAAGCGAAAATAATTATTATGTTGCGGGAACCAGTTAGTTTTCTTGGTTCTCTACACAATCATTTTGTTAAAGTAACTAACGAAGTTGAGGAAGATTTTACTAAAGCTTTAGCGTTAGAAGAATATAGAATCAAGGGAGAATGTATCAGTCCGCGTATTATGTGTCCTTCTTGGGCATACTATTCCCAAAGGATAACTTATTACGAGCAAGTAAAGCGTTATTATAAAGTATTTGACCCCGACCAGATTAAAATTATTATCTATGAGGAATATCGAAAAAATAATGCGAGGATTTATCGAGAAATTCTTGAATTTTTAGGAGTAGATCCCGAGTTTACTCCTCAATACGATCGCATGAATGTTAGTAAAGAAGTTCGCTTTAAGCAATTAAATCATTTAGTTAACAATCAAATCATTAAAAATACGACCAAAACTCTATTTTCTCAAGAATTTAATGATTGGGTGCGAGAAGAGATTGTGGCAAGATTTCTATGGAAAGAGGTGACTAAACCCCCCGCACCAATCGAAATTAAACAAGAGCTAATGCAAAAGTTTAAACCAGAAGTTTTGAAAATATCCGATTTAATTGGAGTAAATCTGGAAAAGCAATGGGGATACGATCGCATTTAAATATAATTGCAGAAAATTGATATTCAATTATTAGTTAACTTTTAGAATGCTATCCCTTAAAAAACTACTTTATCCATTATTTTCTCTAACGCTGGGAATTTTTTTGATCTGGCTAATAATTCGTCTGACTCCCGTTACTTTAGAGGAAATTGCCTCAACTGTACAAAACTTAAATCCAATCGGTATTAGTCTGGTTGTTATTACTACGTTTACTCATTTATGGTTAACAGCCTATAAATGGAAATTAATTACGCAAAAATTAACTTCAAACAATCAAACACCTCGGAAATTTTATCTGTTTTATGTTGTTTTTGCTAATTTAATCGCTCAGTTTGTACCACAGCAAATTGGATTAACTTTTGTGCAAAGTTTGGCTCTTAAAGTACATAAGGTAAGTACTCTTTCTCAAGGTTTTTTCTCAGTTATATATGACCAGTTTCTAAATATTCTTATTCCCGTACTGCTATTACCTCCTTCTGTTTTTTTGATTTTAGGCAAAATTTCTTTACCCATAGCGATTTTTGTCTCTTTAGGCATTCTTTTAATTACCCACTGCATTATTTTGCAATGGCATAAACCCCTCGTAATTTTTCTATTTAGAGCTTACTTTAAAATTAAAAAGATAGCTTCGCGAAATAAACAAGATACTCAATTAAACTTAGAAGACATTCCTATTTTGAGCACGAGATTTACGATTCGTCTTTTTTGGCTGTCTGTCTTCAGACATGGTAATTGGATTTTGCGTAGTTTTTGTGTGGTAATAGCTGGAGGCTTTACGATTAATTTTTGGTCGATCGCTTTTACGACTAATTTAGTACAGACAGCAATGATCGTAAGTATTACCCCTGCGAATCTAGGCTTTATGGAATGGAGTTGGATTGGGGGATTAGAATTACTAGGTGTTCCGGCGAGCGTAGCAGGTAATTTTGCCTTTATACAGCGTATTTTGGGAATAGTTGCACTAATTGCGATCGCTATGGGGTGTGGCTTAAGTTTAGCAGCAGACCGTTTCTCTTTAGTTAAAAAAACGCTGAAAACAAATGAGATTAGCAAAGAAACTTGGCGTTGAAACTTTTCTACAGCTAGCAGTACTAATTTTAGTAATCTCAATATTTCTAAAAGGCATTATTGATGTAGATACTGGGTGGGATACATGGGTTTATCATCTTCCTTTTGCTGCCAGAATTTGGAGAATCGTTCCCCCCGAACTCTATTTATTTGAAGACCATGAAGAATTTCGTTTTGCTGGTTTTCCCCTGTTAGCGCAATTTCTTCAGGGATTTTTCTGGTTTATTACGGGACGCTTGCAAGCTGCTAACTTAGTCGGTTTTTTTAGCTTGGCTTTGTATTTATTTTTTCTCAAATTATATTTTAAGGTTCCTCTTTATTTAAGTGCGATCGCTCTTTTGGCTATTCCTTTGGTTCAAATTCATGCCACTTCTTGTTATGTAGATTTACCAGCAAATATAGGTATGTCAATCCTGGTGCTGATGACCTATTTTCTCTATAAGCAAAAAGATTTTCCGACTAAATGGGATCTGCTAGTTATTGTTCTGGCTGCTGCTGGTGCATCCAATATTAAGCCGCAGTTACAACCATTAGTCTTTTTAATTCTCTGTTTTCTCGGATTAAGAATAGCTTGGCTGGGATGGAGACAAGCCGATGCACCAAAACAATGGTTACTAAAAGCCATACCGATTACTTTGGTTGCCTCCCTGATAATTTTTGCTACACCGATTAAGAATGTAGTTATTTATGGCAATCCTTTTTATCCGGTAAGAATTGAAATAGTAGGTAAGGTTTTAAATCACAAATTGGGTTTATATAGCGACTCTCCTGACTACCTCAAAAATGTTTCTCCGTCTCAGAGATGGCTTTATTCGATTGTTGAAATTAATAGTCCCGAGTGGTCAGTAGATCAGTATAGTCTGGATGAATCTCAAAATCGTATGGGGGGTTTTTTTGGGGTTTATGTTGTTTTCAACCTAATTCTTTTTGGATATATAGCTTTCAGGGATTGGCTGCGAAGCAGGGGTATGAAAGAGATTAACTATTTTCGAGAAACTATTGTTGCCGTTATTGTCGTGGCAATTATGACGACGGTGGCTGCTAATTTTCCCCAATCTCACGAACTTCGGTACTATATGTACTGGATGATCTCTTTAGTGTCTTTAAATTTAGCTTTAATTACTCGTCGCGTCCGTGAAACCCCTCGCCTTTGGCGAGATCGCTCATTCCCAAACTCTAAGTTATTCAACTCTTACACTGTAGGAGTTGTCTATCTTTTTTTCTTAGCAGTGGTAATCGCTAAAACGGAGTTTTTTTATATAAAACCCAATTTCTATACTCTCGAACAACACATCCAGAATTATACTGATTCGAATGTTATAGCGGCAATTAAACCAGGAGATGAAGTATGTCTGGTAGGCAAGCAACCTCATACCTTTTTATATGCTTCTAAGTTTCATCCTTATCTGAACTATACATATTCAATTAAATCGGCTGGCGAACCAAATCTATGTGCTGGACGGGAAAAAATACTTTAAATGAAGATTAAATTAAAAGAAAAAAGATTTGGCATAACAACTTTACTCAGTCTATTTGCCTTAGTCGTGACTACATCGGTATTTTTTAAAGCAATTATCGATGTAGATTTAATGTGGGATACGTGGGTTTATCATCTCCCCTTTGCCGTCAGAATTTGGAGAATCATTCCCCCCGAACTGTATTTATTTGAAAGTGTTCACGAGCATCGTTTTGATGGTTTTACCTTGTTAGCAGAATTTCTTCAAGGATTTTTCTGGTTTGTTACCGGACATTTACAAGCTGCTAACTTAGTCTGCTTTTTCAGTTTGATTTTGTATATTGTTTTTCTCAAAGTATATTTTCAGGTTCCACTCTATTTATCTGCGATCGCTCTTTTGGCTATTCCGCTGGTTTTGACTCACTCTACCACCTGCTATGTAGACTTGCCAGGGAATATCGGTATCTCAATTTTAATCTTGATGATTTATTTACTCTACAAGCAAAATAATTTTCCGACTAAATGGGATCTAGGAGTTATCTTTCTAGCTGCTGCTAGTGCATCTAATATCAAATTGCAGTTAGAACCTATAGTTTTTTTAATCTTGTGTTTTATTGGTATACGAATTGTCTGGTTGCGTTGGAGACAAACTAAAGCTGATAAAACTCAATGGCTGCTTAAAACAATACCGATTGCTTTGGTTGCTTCGCTGTTAATTTTTGCCACTCCTATAAAAAATATTGCTCTTTATGGCAATCCTTTTTATCCCGTAAAATTTGAAATAGCAGGCAGGGTTTTAAATCACAAATTGGGACTTTACAGTCAATCTCCAGATTATCTCAAAGAAGCTCCTAGAGCGCAGAGATGGCTTTATTCTATCCTCGAAATTAATAGTCCTAATTGGACAGTAGATCAATTTAGTTTGGATAAATCTAAAAATCGCATGGGAGGTTTTTTTGGTGCTTATGTAGTTTTTAATCTAATTCTTTTCGGATATATTACTTGGCGCGATCTCGGCTCTGCCGAGCCGCGTAGCGACCGTTGTCGGGAAACTACTGTTGCTTTTATTGTCTTAGTAACTATGTCTGCAGTGGCTGCTAATTTTCCTCAATCTCACGAGTTGAGATACTTTATGTACTGGATGATCTCGTTAGTATCTTTAAATTTGTGTTTGCTTTCTCATGATAACCAAGTATCGTCTTTTTCGCTGCAATTGTTGAAACCTAAATATAGTGGACTTGCTTATGCTTTCTTTCTGGCAATTGTACTTGTCAAAATTGGCGATGTCTATGCCAAACCTACTTCCTACACTCTTGACAAACATCTACAGGCAATTGTTCAACCAAAAGTTTTAAGTAAAATTAACCCCAATGAGGAAGTTTGTATTGTAGGTAAACAACCTTATACTTTTGCTTATGCTTCTCCTTTTCATACTCAGTTGGGTTATTCTTATTCGGTTAAAGCTTCTGGTTCAGCGGATAATTGCGAGGGAAGAAGGGTAGTTAAGTAAAAGTTTTTTCTTACTTAGTCATTTTTTAAAATATAATTTTGCCTCACGCAAAGGCGAGGCAGCGCGTTGCGGAGGTTCCCTCCGTTGTAGCGACTGCCGTTGCAAAGGACGCGAAGAAGGTTATTCTGCTAGCGATCGCTTTCAGTTAATTGATGATTTATTTTTACTTACAATATATCTATTCAATTAAAAAAAATGACTTTAATTAAAAAAGATAATATTATCCAAAACATGAAAATTAAATTTTTTCAAAAAAGATATGGAGTAGTAACCTTTCTCAATTTAGTTGTTTCGATCGTTGCAATCTCGCTTTTTTTTAAGGCAATTATTGATGTAGATAAATCTTATGATACTTGGATGTATCACGTTCCCTTTGCTGCCAGACTTTGGGGAATTATTCCTAGAGAATTACATATTTTTTATGATGCTGAAGAAGCTCGTTTTGCTGGTTTTCCTGTTTTAGTTGAATTTTTGCAGGGATTTTTTTGGTTTATTACCGGACGGGTTCAAGCAGGTAATTTAGTAGATTATTTAAGTTTGGGTTTATATTGTTTTTTTCTTAAAGCTTATTTTCAAGTTCCTCTTTATCTATCGGCGATCGCCTTTTTAGCAGTTCCCTTGGTTCAAGTCCACGTTACCTCTTCCTATGTGGATTTGCCAGGAGGTGTATGCTTATCAATTTTGATAATGATGACCTATTTACTATATATAAAGAAAGGAGAAGATGTTTATAACAAGCGCAATTTGTTTTTAATCTTTTTAGCCGCTGCTGGTGCTGCTAATATTAAATTTCAATTAGTTCCTTTAGTTGTCTTTGTTCTCTTTTTTGCTTTATTCCGGATTATCTGGCTGCGCTGGCAAAAAATGCAAGCAGGCGAGAAACCTTATAAGTGGCTGCTAACTTTTATTCCTCTTGTTTTTTTGACCAGTTTGTTAATTTTTGCCACGCCAATTAAGAATGTAGTTATCTACGGCAATCCTTTTTATCCCATAAAAATAGAAGTAGCAGGTGCAGTTCTCAATCACCAATTAGGTTTCTATCAACACGCCGCAGATTCTATTAAAGACGTACCGCAAGTGCAGAGATGGCTTTACTCTATCCTAGAAATCAATGCTCCGAGATGGTCAATCGATCAATGGAGTCCCGATCCAACTAAAAGCCGTCTTGGTGGTTTTTTTGGTGCCTATGTTGTTTTCCATTTACTGCTGTTAGGCTACCTATTTTGGCGCAATCGCAGTCGCGAAACTACAGTGGCGATCGCTCTATTGGCAGTAATTTCAATTGTCACTGCCATTGCACCCCAATCTCACGAACTTCGCTACTATCTATATTGGATGATCTTGCTAGTATCTTTAAATTTATACTTAGTTACTCGTCTAGAGCGATCCTCCTCTAGGGATGCTGCTATACCGCGCAGCGCCTCGCCGGAGGCGAGACTGCCCCAAAAGTCGCCAAGACTCAATTCCCGAAATTTAGGACTGGTCTGTCTTGTATTTTTATCTATAGTAATTGTTAAAACTAATTTTGTTTATGTAACGCCAAATTTTTACACTTTAGACAAGCATCTCAAAACTTTTGTCAATTTTAATCTCTTAAGAAATCAAATTCAGCCAGGCGATGCGCGCGTCTGTTTGGTGAACAGAAGTAAGCAATATCGCAAAACTTTTCTCTATTCTTCTTATTTTCATCCTCAATTGGGTTATTCCTATTCAATTAAATCAGCTCTAGATCCTAGCGAATGTAGAGAAATAACTAAAGTCATAGATGTTCACTAAGCGATCCAGACATTTTTAGCCCAAAAGGAAGTCACGAGTGTCAATCAAGAGAGCGATCGCCAAATCAAAAGATAAACTTTCTTGAGAAAAAGAGAATCACTCTCGAACTTATAACAACGAAACAGTTGTTAAACCCAACCGAGTTGGCAAGCGATCGCAAAACCAATAATTATTCCCGCCATACCGCTCAATATTGATGGCAGAAAGTACCAATTAGAATAAGATATCCGAGAGGAAGTTTTGAAATGTCTAGAGGTTGTAATCATCTTTAATATCTTCAATCGTCCTTTATTGTTTAATTAGGTAAAGATTTTTGTGTTTATGCAGGGAAATTTATTTAGCCCAGTAGAAGTAATTCGTAAAGCTTGGAAAGAATAAGCGAAATCACACTTTTTTTAGGAGAAAAAAGCGATCGCCAGAAACAGATTGGGCAACCTCTACAAAAACAACAAAATTAGCCACAAAAGTACTAATTGTCCTTAGAAACAAGATTCTGTCAAAGATAAGTCTCGTAGACTTTTTATTTTTCGATCCGTTTTTGAATCAAACTGACTGCCCTAGTTATACTTTCTGGAAACACTATCACCAAACTACCGCTACTAGCTCGATTCAAACCAGTTTCAATTGCCTCCGTTTCGTCGAGGATCGTCTCATAACCTAAATTAGGATTTTCCTGATAAATTCCCTTAGCAATCAAATCGGCTGCTTCCCCTCGCCCTCTTCCCCGGGGATCGTCATCTTCTTTAATGATAATGGTGTCAAAAGTTTGGGCAGCAATTTTGCCTAGTAAAATTAAATCTTCATCGCGGCGATCGCCAGGTCCCCCTACTACCCCAATTTTTTCACCCTCCCAATTACGAACGAAACCGCTTACTGCTTCGTAGCCGTGAGGGTTGTGAGCGTAATCGACTAAAGCATGATATTCTCCCAAATTGAAAAGGTTCATCCTGCCAGGAGTCTGTGCTGGTGAAAGCTGAAAAGTTCTAACGCCTCGCCGAATGATTTCGATATCTACCCCTTGAGTGTAGGCTGCTAAACATGCAGCTAGGGTATTGGCAATCATAAATGGTGCCATGCCTCCCATCGTCACTGGAATATTGACGGCTTTTTCTATTCTTAGAGTCCATTTCCCTTCTAAGATAGAAAGATAGCCATTTTCATAAACTGCTGCTAAACCGTCGCGACGGATATGGTCGCTCACGAGCTGATTATCGGGATTCATGGAAAAATAGGCTACCTTGCTTTTGACCCTTTGCGCCATGGCAGCAACGAGAGGATCGTCAGCATTAAGAACGGCATAGCCCTCTGGCTTGACAGTTTCCGCAACCACGCTCTTGACTTGCGCCATTTGCTCGATGGTCTCGATGTCTGCTAATCCTAAATGATCGGCAGCAACGTTGAGCACGATACCAATATCGCAACTATCAAAAGCCAGACCAGAACGTAAAATTCCCCCACGGGCTGACTCTAAGATCGCTACTTCTACCGTAGGATCTTTGAGAATGACGCTAGCACTGTAGGGACCGGTGTTATCTCCTTTTTCTACCAAATATTCGTCGATATAAATGCCATCAGTAGTGGTGTAGCCGACTACCTGTCCTGTTTGACGATAGATATGAGCTGTCAGGCGCGTAGTAGTAGTTTTGCCATTGGTTCCCGTAATAGCAATAATGGGAATGCGGCAGGAAGTACCTGCAGGAAATAGCATATCTAGCACGGGTGCGGCAATATTACGGGGCAATCCCTGACTGGGAGCAGCGTGCATGCGGAATCCGGGAGCTGCATTTACCTCGACCACTACGCCATTGACATCTCTGAGAGGTTTAGTAATATCGGGCGTTATGATATCGATACCGGCAATATCCAATCCAACTATTTTGGCTACTCGTTGGGCTATCCAAACATTTTCGGGATGAATATCGTCGGTACGATCTACGGCGATGCCTCCCATACTCAGATTAGCTGTAGCGCGTAAATAAGCTGTTTCTCCTGATTCTAGTACCGTATCCAAGCGGTAGCCTTGCTTTTCTAAGACTGTTAGTGCGGCGCGATCGACAGTAATTTTGGTGAGTACGTTATCGTGTCCTTCTCCTCTTCTCGGGTCGCGATTGGTAATTTCGATGAGTTCTTCAATCGTAGATTTACCATCTCCTGTTACATGAGCGGGAATTCTTTCGGCTACTGCTACAAGTTTACCGTTAATTACTAAGACGCGGTGGTCGGTACCGAGATAGTAACGCTCGACAATCACCGAGCGCGTTTTTGATGCCGCGCTGGCTAAATCGTAAGCTTCCTCTGCTTCTTGCCAACTGTTGATATTAATCGTAATTCCCCTGCCGTGATTGCCATCGAGAGGTTTGATCACGATGGGATAACTGCCTACATCTTCGATGGCATCTTCTAATTCATCTAGGTACTGGATAACTGTTCCTCTCGGTACGGGAATGCCCATCTCGCTCAAAATAGTCTTGGTTCCTTCTTTATCACAGGCTAGTTCGACGGCGAGAATACCAGAATTTTCGGTCAAAGTAGCTTGAATTCTTTTTTGTCTGGCTCCATAACCCAACTGCAACATAGCGCGGGCACTCAGCCACATCCAGGGGATTTTTCGGGTTTGGGCTTCTTGAACAATAGTTTCCGTACTCGGACCGAGGGCGGCATTAGCATATAGGTCTTTTAGGTCTGTCAAGTCTTGCTCTAACTCTTCTTGAGGATAGCTTCCCGTTTGAATAATTGAGTTACAGAGTCTGACAGCTGCTCTACCCGCATAGCGACCTGCTTGCTCTTCTACATACTCAAAGACAACATTATAAACCCCCGGAGTTGCAGTTTCTCTCGTGCGCCCGAAGCCTACTGGCATTCCCGCCAATTCTTGCAATTCGAGGGCGATGTGTTCGATGATGTGCCCCATAAAAGTTCCTTCTTGCACCCGTTCGAGAAAGCCCCCTCGATGACCGCGAGAACAATAGTGTTCTATTAGGCTGGGCAGTACTTTGATTAACCCCTCGTAAAAACCAGGAATCTCGTTTGATGGCTTCTCTGCTAGTTCTTCTAAATCAAGGCGCATAACTATTAATTTATGTCGCCGAATACTCCAATAATTGGGACCGCGTAGTGTTTGGGTTTTCAGAATTCTCATTTTTGCTTGCTTATCGGTATCAGATGCAGAAGCATGAAGAAGCCATTATAATAGTGTCTCGTTGCTGTAGCAAATACACTGTTATCTCTGAACAAATTGAAGAATATATAGATTATCTAACAGTTAAGTTCTAGATAGATAGTTAAGTCAAGAAAAGCTCACTTAATTTTTAAGTTTCAGCTTGGGGAATGGGCTGATGCTGCTTGAGATCGTAGCGATCGCCATGACTCAATATATGAAGCCTCAGATTATGAAGACTTAAAGGTTCACTTCCCTGGGTTTGAGATTGATTGGTGTAAGACATTGTCCTGGCATCGAGAATGGTCACCGTTCCTCTACCCATTACTTGGATTATATTGTTTTGTTCAAACAAAGCGCAGGTATCTTCATCAATTCCTACTCCTATTAATTGAGGATGAGCCGCGATCGCGCTCAGCAATCGTCCCAAACGATTGCGGTTATGAAAATGTTGATCTACCAACACTTGGGGAATAATTCCCAGTCCCATCGCCATATCTACCAAAGCACGATTAGGACATTCGCCACTACTCCCACCAGCGATCATGTGATGACCCATAACCGCTGCTCCCGCACTCGTTCCAGCTAGCGTAATTTCTTTTTTTTTAACCCTCTCAACAATTTTGTCCATTAAGGGCGTGTCCGCCAGCAATCCGCACAAGCGGAGCTGATCTCCACCAGTCATAAATAATCCAGTACACTCTTCCACGTGTTGGAGATAGTACGGGTCTTCTCCTCGATCGCGATCGCGAACATCTAATACTTTAATATATTTAGCCCCCATCTCTTCAAAAATGCGTACGTAGCGCTCGCCAATCAGAGTAGGTTCTCTCGAAGCCGAAGGAATAATACCAATGACGGCATCGGTACCGCCCGAACGAGTAAAAAAAGTGTGTAGAATTTCCCGTCCGTGGACTTTATCTTCAGCACCGCCAATTACCAAAATTGCGGTTTTGGTTGATTGATGTTTTTCTGCTGGTTGAGCTTGAGTTTCTGGATTGAGGATCATTTCGCTTTCAGGCATGAAAAGACAATTTATTTGCTGTTGTACGGCGGACGGTGCTGATTTTTTATCGATATCAAAATATATATTTTTTGTCAAGAAACAAGCCAATGGTGTTTCTCAGATTGTAAACTTATAAAATACCAAAGACTCATACTTTTTTGTCATAATTAGGAGTTTATTTTAATTGAATTTCTCTAACTTTAGTATGAGCACGGCGATTTATTCCTAACTAATTTTTATTGTTCAAAAGCGAGAGTTAAAAGGAGAAAATTTGCTGCATTTTGACATTATCACTCTATTTCCCGATTTTTTTACTTCTCCTTTTCATTCTGGTTTACTCGGCAAAGCTCTTGCTAAACAAATTGCCACCGTCAACCTCATTAATCCCCGTGATTTTGCCCCAGATAAGCATCGGCGGGTAGACGATGAACCCTATGGCGGCGGAGTCGGTATGCTATTAAAACCAGAACCTCTTTTTGCTGCGGTTGAATCGCTTCAGATGCTACCCAGAAAAGAGATTATTTTAATGACTCCTCAGGGTGAAACTCTCAATCAGTTGTTGCTACAGCAACTAGCTAGTAATTACGACCAGCTAATTTTAATTTGTGGACATTATGAGGGTGTTGACGAGCGAGTACGCCAGCATTTAGTTACCAGAGAGGTATCTTTAGGAGATTTTGTCCTCACCTGTGGAGAAATTCCTGCTTTAACTATTATCAATGGTGTCATCAGATTATTACCAGGAACGGTGGGTAAAGAAGAATCCCTCAAAGCTGAAAGTTTTGAGACAGATTTACTCGATTATCCTCAATATACTAGACCAGCTATTTTTCGAGGATGGGAAGTACCAGAAGTACTGCGTTCGGGAAATCATCAAGCAATTGAAAAGTGGCGCAGAGAACAACAAATTCAAAGAACTCGCGCTCGCCGTCCCGATTTGTGGCATAAGTGGCAGTCAACAGGGAATAACCAATAATTAATAATTATCAATTATCAATTAACGATAAACTGGCAATGTAAAGTGAAAACAACTACCGCGACCGGAGGAACTATCCACCCAAATTTGACCGTAATGGACATTAATAATTTTGCGACACATACAAAGTCCTAAACCATAACCCTCTTGTTGCTCATCTCGTTTTAGACGAAAGTGATCTTCAAAAATGCGTTCTTGTTTTTCTGGAGGAATGCCAGGACCTGTATCGCAAATACTGACCTGAATTTTCTGGCTAGTACGGTGTAGAATCGACAAGCAAATTTCTCCCCCTTCCGGGGTATATTTAATCGCATTATCTAGTAAATTTACGATCGCTTGACGTATCAACTCTTCGTCGGCATAAACAAAAGGTAAATCTTGTGGAATATCTTCTTTTAGCAGTTGCGACTTTTCCCGAACATGATTGGCAAATTGACTGATAATATCGCGACACAAAGGTTGCAATTGCATTTTACGGGGTTCTACTCGTAATTGAGCGCTCATACTCTTCGAGGCTTCTAATAGCTCTCCAATCATGCGATTCATGATCCGGAACTGCTTGCGTGCCTGTTTGAAGAATTGCTCTCTCATTTGGCGAGTTTGTTGGTTATTTTCTCGCTCTTGGGATAGTTCCAAAGTTTCTACTGCTATAGAAGCTGCTGTAAGTGGACTGCGCAAATCGTGAGCCAGCATTGCTAAAATTTGGTCTTTAAAGCGTAATTGCTCGAGCAGTGCTTCTTTCTCTTTCTGGAGGTTAAATATTTGATCGGACAATCTGATTAACTCTGCCGAATAACCAATGGAGTTAGTTGATGATGAAAGTGATGACGAACCATCTGACTTCGAGCCATTCTCCTGCTTTTGCTGGGTGGAGAATTGCCATCGCGGCCACCACTTCTCTAACTGGTCGATTAAGTTACTGCCAGCCAAAGTTTGTCTGGGCAATGGGGAAATTTTTACTAAAGCCGGAGTAGCTACCAACTTATAATGCTCGACTAAATGAGCTTGTTTGCCGATGTCAATTACTTCTAATTGAAAAGTATGTTTCGCTTTTAAATTTTGCAGATAAGCACGAATGCGCTGGATATTTGCTTGAGAAGTAGAGCGTTCATCTACAAACAATAGTAATTGGAGAGACTCTTGCTCGGAAGCGTTTTGTTCAAAATCTGCTTGTTGACTATAGTATTGCAACACTAGATAAGAGAATAAATAGGAAGTAAATTAGGAAAAAAATAACTTTGTTGCTTGATTTATGTTAGGTGTACTTAATTCTTTTAGATTGTATTTTAGAATCTCTTTAATAATCTAAACAATAGCTGAGACAAAAAAATTTGGTTTTTTTTCGCACTAAAACTATCATCTAGATATTTCTTGCCCGAATTTTAAGAGCAGCAAGTATTAAGATATTATAAACCTTATCCCATTTACCTCAGCCCTTTATTCATTTACAAAAAAGTCACGGAACTATCATCATGGCTCTTGGTTATCTTGCCCTCGTGCTTCACGCTCACCTCCCTTTTGTCAGACATCCCGAAAGTGACTATGTATTAGAAGAAGAATGGTTATTTGAAGCAATTACAGAAACTTATATTCCTCTACTGCATGTATTTGAAAATTTAAAGCGGGATGGAATTGACTTCAAAATGACTATGAGCATGACACCTCCTCTGGTGTCAATGTTAACAGATCCTCTTTTGCAAGAACGTTATGACGACCACTTAGCCAAATTAGAAAAGTTAGCAGAAAAGGAGATCGAACACAATAAGCATAACGGTCACATTCGCTATCTGGCAGAGCATTATGCTAACTCATTTAACCAGATTCGCCATACTTGGGAAAACTGCGATCGCGATTTAGTAAAAGCATTTAAACAATTTCTCGATAGTAATAACCTCGACATTATTACTTGTGGGGCTACTCACGGCTATTTTCCCCTGATGAAAATGTATCCCCAAGCAGTATGGGCACAGATTAAGGTAGCCTGCGAACACTACGAAGAACATTTCGGTCGTCCGCCGAAAGGTATTTGGTTACCAGAATGTGCCTATTACGAAGGGGTAGAGCGCATGTTAGCCGATGCCGGTTTGCGCTACTTTATTACAGACGGACACGGTATTCTCTATGCTCGTCCCCGTCCTCGTTTTGGTAATTATGCTCCTATCTTTACCGAAACTGGGGTAGCAGCGTTTGCACGGGATCATGAATCTTCCCAACAAGTGTGGTCTTCACAAGTGGGTTATCCGGGCGACCCTGAATATCGGGAGTTTTACAAAGATTTGGGCTGGGAAGCAGAATACGAGTACATCAAACCTTACATAATGCCCAACGGGCAACGGAAAAACACGGGGATTAAATACCATAAGATTACCAGTCGGGAAGCAGGTTTGTCGGATAAAGCCCTTTACGACCCCTATTGGGCAAGAGAAAAGGCTGCCGAACACGCGGGTAACTTCATGTATAACCGAGAGCGACAAATCGAACATTTAGCGAGAGTAATGCAGCGTCCACCTATTGTTTTGGCTCCCTATGATGCCGAGTTATTCGGTCATTGGTGGTACGAAGGACCGTGGTTTATCGATTTTCTCTTCCGCAAGACTTGGTACGACCAAAATACTTATGAGGCAATCCATCTTTCTGATTATTTGCGCAGACATCCTACCCAACAAGTATGTCGTCCTTCTCAGTCAAGTTGGGGATACAAGGGATTCCACGAATACTGGTTAAACGAAACTAATGCCTGGATTTACCCCCACCTCCACAAAGCTGCCGAACGAATGATCGAGCTATCCTGCCGCGAACCTGCAGATGAACTGGAATGGCGGGCTTTAAATCAGGCAGCGCGGGAGTTACTGCTGGCACAATCTTCTGACTGGGCCTTTATCATGCGGACGGGTACAATGGTACCTTATGCAGTAAGACGGACGCGATCGCACTTGCTCCGTTTTAACAAGCTATACGAAGATATATTAATCGGCAAAATCGATTCTGGCTGGCTAGAGAAAGTACAAGATATTGATAATATTTTTCCCAATATCAACTATCGTGTCTATCGTCCTTTGTAGTCATGACTTGAGTTGACAAAAGTTGACAAATTTGGCTCTTAATAATAGTGCGAGCAAGATGCCCGCACTATAGTTTTTATTTTTGGGTTTTATCTCCCTTCCATAAACTCTTAATTAATCGCTTTAGAGGGAATCGGGGCTATTAAGAAGCTTGATAAGTTTATCTTAATAAGTGGTGTCTAGCTTTTATACAACGGGAAGTTCGCCCACCACGGCTACATCTTTCTTTACCGCTTGATTAATAGTATACATCAATCTTGACCGAAATTCATGAGGGGCTGTCATCCGAATTCATTTCGGATGCTTGAAAGCCCCGTCTCCGCACTTAACTAACGTTTAAGCGGGAGCCTTCTTTCGGGAACAAGGGTAAATTTTGTTGAGAAGATCGATCGCTTGTCGGTGCAATTCTAAGTTACCTTGCTTGACAAATAAGTCTTTTGCTCTCTGAATATCTTTAATTGCTCCTTGTCGATCGGTTAAAGCATAACGCAGAAGACCTCGATTGTAGTAAGCTTCTGCATCCTGGGGATTGAGAGCGATCGCTTGATTATAATCTTCCATTGCGGTTTGTTGCTGACCCAATTCGTCGTAGACAGTACCTCGGTTATAATAAGCTTCAGCATATTTGGGATTGAGACTGAGAGCTTTGTTGAAAGCGACAATTGCGGCTTGCGTTTGGTCGAGATTGACAAGAACTACGCCACGGTTATTGTAGGGTACTGGATCGTTAGGATTGAGGCTAATGGCTCGATTGTAATCTGTTAGGACTTGTGTGAGAATTTGTCGATCTGTTTCAGATAGACTTTGACGACGAGCGATACCGCGATTGTTGTAAGCAACAGGACTCTCTGGCTTGGTGACAGTAGGAATGTTATGCTCTCTAATTTCTAAGCGATCCCGCTTTGCGGGTGCTGCCGCACCGTGGCGATAATTGCCCCGATGCTCATAGGTTTGGAGATTATTGCCATCGAGATATAGAGATTGCTCGTAATCAACTGCCGCGTTTTGGCGATCGCCTGCATCCCGAAAAGCATTACCGCGCTCGAAGTAGACTTCTGCCGTTCGTGTATCTCTAGTAACATCGGCATAATAAGTGTAATCTTCAATTGCACCCTGATTTTCTCCTAGCTCAAAGCGAGCATTAGCCCGTTTGCGATAGGCTTCGGCTATTTGGTTTCCTTCCCGATAACCTGGAGCATCAGCATTGTAGCTCAGGTATTGGGTATAATCTTGTTTGGCTTTTTTATACTCTTTTAGGGCATAGAAAGCATCAGCCCTAGCGTAATGATATTTTGCTGCTTTTGCTTGGGGTAAATGATATTTTTCGAGTGCTTCAGTGTAATCTTCTACGGCTCGTTTGTGTTGGTTTAGTTTGGCATATGCCTGTCCGCGATGATAGTAACTTTCCGCTTTGTCAAAATCTGGGTTGAGATCTTGGCGAATTGCCAGAGTACGTTCTTTATCTTTACCTTGTCCGTAGCGAATTGCTAGAGTATAATCCTCGATCGCCCCTTGATAATCTCCATCCTCGGCGCGAACACAACCGCGAGCAAAATAAGCAGGAGCATATTTGTTGTTTACGTAAATAGCCTGATTAAAGTCTCGAATGGCTTTCTGGCGATCTCCTTGACGGGAAAAGATATAACCGCGATCTCGAAAAGCTCTCGCATATTCAAAACTGTCAAGATTAGGATCGTAGCGAATAGCTTCTTGAAAGTCTTTTATTGCGTCATCGTAATATTTCTTCGCTTGGGAATAATCTTGAGTTTCTTGAACGGGTTGCTTGATAGAAGCGTCACAGTAGTAACCGGCGATAGTAGATTCTTCTGGTATTACTTGTTTCTCTGCCAAACGTACTAATCGCTCTGCCAGTCTAACTAAAATCTTGCCTCGTTCATGATATCCTCTAGCTCTAGGACGATTATTCATAATAAATGTATTTACGTTGAGATTGAAGACTTTCTCATAATCATCTAGTGCTGCATCTTGATTCATCAATTGTTCGTGAGGTATATTACGCTCATCATAAGTAATAAATGTATTTGGATCGAGAAATACATTTGGATCGATCTCGAGTACTTGTTTGTAATCATCTAATGCTGTCGCTGTATAACCCAAATCGTCGTAGACAATTCCCCGATGATAATAGGCTTGTGCAGAATTAGGACTCAGTCTAATTGCTTGGTTATAATCTGCTAGAGCTAACTTTTGGATTTCTTTTTGGTGGCGGATATCATACTTGATTGGAAGACGGAGATCGTTACTTATTAGATGAGGAATATCATCACTTACTTGTCCTATTTGATAACGAATAAAACCACGCTTATCGTAGCTTTCAGAATCGGTAGGATCGAAACTAAGATAACTAGTGTAATCTGCTTCTGCTTGTAGTTTGTAGCGCATCCACTCGGCTAATCTTCTTACCCGATTTCGATCTACTTCTTTTCTGCTACTAATTAACACTAAAGAGCCAGGCTCAGATTTCACAAGATCCGCTAATGCTGAGAAAGTAGACGCTCTTCCTCGATAAGGCTCGCCGTAGTCGGGGTAGAGAGGGGTTGCTGCGGCGATCGCTGCGGTAAAATCTGCAATTGCTGCTTCTTTTGTTTCTCTTTTGTTCGATTCAGAGAGAATAAATCCTCGATTAGTATAGGCTAAAGTCAAATATTTATGGGTATAAACAGGGGCAAGTTTGTGATAGTTTGGGGTGATTTTAATAATCTGTGTATAGTCGTCTAAAGCCCCTTCTTTATCTCCCATCCTGTCACGGAGAATTGCTCTTTTATAATAAATTTCTGGATTAGTATGGTCTAAACGTAGAGCCAGAGAGTAATCTTCTAGTGCGCCTCGTATGTCGCCTAACTTAGCACGGGAATCAGCACGACATAATAAAGCTTTGACATCTGAAGAATTCCAGTTAAAAGTGCGATCGCATTGCTCAAAAGCTTCTAATTCCGTGTTAGATTGATTTGTTTTAAAAACTAAGTCCGGTAAGGCAAATGCAACTTTAGGCTGAATATTTATTAATGTAACGATAATTGCGGTAGCAGCTAATTCTGTTATTACAAAACTGCTCAATATTTTTCGGCTAATTTGCTTTTTTCGGGGGGGGTAGAAAGCTAATTAATAGATTATTACTTTTGGAAATTGAGTTATTAGACTTCATGCTCCACTAGATTGGTTTAGATACCAAATCATTTAAGATATAGCAATCATAGGTTGGTATAATTATTGATGTCTTCAGAATAAATACGTAGATAAAAATATAAAATAGTATTAAAAAATCATTAATAATAAATTAAATGCTTATCTTAAGTTTGATTTTAATTTTGGTGAGTATTTATCTAAAAACTCTGAAATAATAAAACCATTGAAATTAGAGAAATTTTGACAAGCGATCGCGAATGATGAAAGTATACGCATTAGCAAATCTCAAGTTTTACTAAGATTAAAGATATCTTTGCTAGAAAAAACAATCAAATGCACGCGTTAGACAAATCACTTGTAAGTTGGCGCTTAGTTATGGACGCAATTTCAACAGCGATCGTAATAGTCATAATTATTTAAGATTAATTAAGATTGTGGAGGAAATATATGGACGGAGTAGAGTTATTTAAGCGATCGCTAGGAAAATGGGAAGGTCGTCGTTGGTATGTCTATGATAATGGCGACAAAGTAGTTCGATACACCCAATTTAGTAATGAGGTAATATCCCGAGAAAAATTTCTATTCCCAGAGGGGATTTCAGTACATCATACATTCAAAGTGTGGAATGTCTCCGAGGGCAAACTAGAACATGAAATGGATACAGTTCTGCATGCATGTCCGGAGTATATCGTGCGTGACGTTGGCTACTTAGGAGAGGAAAAAATAGAGTGCCCTATCACATCTTTTGGCAATGATATGTGCCGCATGATTACAAAATATAAAAATGGTTGGACTCACATGGAGTTTTTCCATTTTCTAAGTTCTGATGTTCGAGCGCGAAACATCCGGTATGATGGAATCAATTGCAGCGGCACTTTTCTCGAAAACCGAGTGGATAAGTTTCCAGAGGTAAAACCTGACGAATTAAGTAAGTATTTGCTTGGATAATAGAGGGGAATTTTAGATCCTTATCTTATATAACAAACCTCGCCGTTTGCAGGAATTATGCTAAATAACTTGTTCTTGACGGGTTTCTTCGATATATGTAATCCCGTCAAAAACTCCTGCTTGAAAAATTTGAGTACTTCGGACACGAGAATTAGCACCTGTAAGAGTCATTGTCTCCACGTAGGTGTAGCGTTTTCCCTCTTCAATTTTCGATGAACTGAAGAGAATTATCTCATTTCCGGCATCCCAAGCTGTAGCAGCAAATTCTGGGTAATCGGCGGAACTCAGGATTAAAACTCCATTTTCAAACCTACCTTCAAATCGAAGGATTCGTACGTTACCGTCTGGAAGGATATAAGTATTTACCTGATGATAATCATAACCGTCAATTGACACGGCAAAGGTTCCATGAAAAGATCTCTGGCGTTCACCTTGAGGATTTACTTTGATTACTGTTCCTTGCCAAACTCCAATATGTCTGTTAAAAATTTCAGGAACTTCATAATCCAACCTACTCTGAATTATCGTGATTAACCTTCACTTTTGATGTGTGTTTGGCATCACGTTCGAGAAACTGTAAATTTAATATCAATATTAATTAAAAAAATGATTGATACACATGAAATTCTTCTGTCCCCAAGTCTCTGTATCCCTACATCAATCATCTGTTAAACGTTTATTTACCTGTCTTCCGAAAGAAGGCGATGAGACGGTCGCTCAAGCATCGGACGCGACCTTCCGATGACGCGACCTCATGAATTTCGGTCAAGGTATTTATGGAGATTTGCTATTCACTGTAAAATAAGCTATCATATTAAATGAGAGCTAAAGGTCGATATGCTTAAAGTAGTCAAGATAAGGTTATATCCAACCAAGGAACAGAAAGAACACCTAGCCAAGAGCTTTGGTTGTTCTCGCTGGGTGTATAACTATATGCTTGCTAAGACTAATGAGCAGTACAAGGCAACAGGTAAAGGTCTTTCGCATTACGATCTGACTAAATTGTTGTCTACCCTTAAGAAAGAGAATGAATGGCTTAAAGAACCCTACTCTCAAACTCTACAATCGGCTTGTTTAAACTTGTCTAAGGCTTTCGTTAACTTCTTTGAGAAACGCGGAGGCTACCCTAGATTTAAATCTAAGCATCATAGACAATCTATTCAATACAAGCAAAATGTCAAGATAGAAGGTGACTATCTTAAAGTACCTAAGTTAGGGTTAGTAGTAGCCAGAATACATAGACAATTAGAAGGTAAGTTAAAAACAGTCACTATTTCTAAGAACCCAGACGGTAAATACTTTGCTTGATTATTGTTTAAGGATGGAGTTGCTAAACCCAAACAATCAAAAGAAGGTAAAGCAATTGGTATTGACTTAGGGTTAACTGACTTTTGTATTACTAGCGATGGGTCAAAGTTGAAACAACCTAAATGGTTGCGTAGACACGAGAAGAACCTAAAGCGTAAACAACGAAAGCTTTCTCGTCAAGTTAAAGGTAGTAAGAACCGAGATAAAGCAAGACTTAAAGTAGCTAAAGTTCAAAGTAAGATATCAAGATGTCGTGAGGATTTTCTGCACAAACTATCCCGCAAGATAGTAAACGAGAACCAAGTGATTGTGTTAGAAAGTCTAAATGTAAAAGGTATGGTGCGCAATCCTAATCTATCTAAAGCTATCAGTCAGGTAAGTTGGGGACAGTTTGCTACTATGCTTAAATACAAAGCAGAGCAAGAAGGTAAAGTCTATTTAGAAGTAGATAGATGGTTTCCTTCTAGTAAAACCTGTAATGTATGTCTTAATGTAGTAGGTAACCTACCTTTAGATATTAGAGCTTGGACTTGTAATAGCTGCAATACCCATCACGACAGGGATATTAACGCTTCAATTAACATAATGAATGAAGGCTTGCGGATATTGTCCTTAGGAACTAGGGACACTGCTTGTGGAGGGAGCGTAAGACGAAGTCGCCGCAGCTCCCGGACTCAGGTTCCGGGAGAACGGCGACCAAAGAGTGGACGTAAAAAATCCACTTCTAGGCAGTCCCCGGTGAAGCAAGAAGCCCACGCTTAGTCGTTAGACAAGCGATGGGTAGTTCACTCCCACCTACTTGCTTAAAACAACAAGATGGTATTATTTTGATCAGTGAAAGGAAATCTGATGGACAGAGAAAATATCATTTCCTCCCACTTATTCGCAGCTCGCGGACCATTTTCACACGCCGTAAAAATCAGTGGGTCTGGAAGCTTGATTTTTACTTCGACTGTCGCGGCTCTTGACAAAAACTGGCACGTCATAGGCGAAGGAGATATCCGAAAACAGACTGAGGCAACCATTCTTAATTTGAAAACAGTTTTGCACGAGGCAGGAGCCAGTATTAAGGATGTAGTTAAAGTCAATTGGTACCTCACGGATATAAGCCATTTTCAGACCGTGCTTGAGGTGAGAGAGCAAATGTTTGAAGGCAACAGACCAGCAAGTGCCACAATTCCCATTGGTTCTCTTGCCATTCCCGAACTCTTACTCGAGGCAGATGCGATCGCAGTTATTCAGTAATAATTTTAAAAAGTACTAGTACCGCTACGCGGAAGTTACGCAGGCAAAAGTCACGCAGGCAAAAGGTAAAAAGCTGTTATCTCTTAATTAATAGCCAAAAGTAAGAAGAAAGCTCTCAAAGAAAAACCAGAGATATAATAACTTTCTATTTCAAACAATTGTATCGGGATAAATTAATTTGTAACCTGCTGCTTTAATCTTCTGATTGTCCACGCAAGCATTCAGAGAGCTAAAGCTTGGCTTGGTTGCGTCCCAAGAAACTCTGGGAAGACCCTGGCGATCGCAAATGTGGTCGAACAGATCTCGGTTGGTTCGGTGTAGATCGTTTACCAAATTATAAATACCATCCAACCTGTTTTGGCGAACAAACTCGACAGCCGCAATAATGTCATCTAGATGAATCCAACAGGCAATATTTTCACCGCTTCCAGGAAGAGTTTCGCCAGCAAAACGACCTATGCGTTTTGTTAACTCGCGACCGGGACCATAAATGCCGCCTAAACGCAGAATACAAACTTTGATAGCTTTAATAGCCGAGTGCAATAAAACCTGCTCTGCTTCATACAGCACCTTATTATATTCGCTGTTGGTATCGGCTGGAGAAGCTTCATCAACCCACTTGCCATTTTTGTCCCCATAGATGGCGCAGCTACTCAAATAAATTAACTGCTTCACCGTGGAAGCATCTCTCAACGCCGCGACCAAATTTCTGACAGTAGGAAGGTAAGTTTCTTCATATCCCTTTGCATCCACTTGGCGATCGCCGACTGGAGCGACACTGATAAGAACTGTATCCTGATTTTGGATTATCGACTGTACAGCTTTAGCGTCATGTCCTTTCATGACTACTACCTGCGCGGCTACTTCCTCGAGTTTGGCAACTCGCTCCTGTCTTGTAGTAGTTGCTGTCACTAAATGACCCTTTTTTTGCCAATAACGAGCTAAGGCAGTTCCCACATAGCCACAGCCGATAATCGCTACTTTATCAAAGACACGGGAAAAATTAGCAACCATCAATTTTTATTTAGCAAGCGTTCCAACAATTATATGGTCCCCGTTGATACGTTTGCTAACTCTTATTTATTTTGCAATCAATGTACATTGCTTCTTCAGGTTTAAATAAATTCAATGAATGAAACAATGTACATCGATACTTTCAAACTAGTATCTACTTCCTAGTTGCTAAAAACATCCTTGATGTTATCAATAGTGCTTTCAACAACATTCTTTGTATTATCTACTGCTTTCTCAGTTCGAGCTGCATCTTCCTCTGCTCTTTGTTCAATTCGAGCTGCATCTCTTTTTGCTTTGCGTTCAACAAAACTGCCATTGTCATCGGTTGTTCGATCGACTCGCTCGGCATTTTTATATGCAGTTCGCTCAACCTTATCTGCCGTATCTCGGATGAAACTCTTAGCTCGTCCAGCATCTTCACTAGCTTTCTCTTGAACTCGATCGCCCGCGTCTGCCACTAAAATCGAGTTGGCAGCAGGATCGGCAATTGCTGCGGTGTTCGAGAAAAATGCACCCTGCCAAACGAAGGCGATCGCCGACACACAAAATAGAGTTGTCGCCATCCAGCGCCCTACCGTTGAAAGCAGTTTCATAAAATTATTCAATTTCATAGAATACAATCTTGATGAGATTTAGCATTCTAATTTCTACTTCATCTCGGTCATCGGCTAAATCTTTCCTTAGATAGAACTACTTAACAATCTTTACTTTCTATCGAGTACTTTCTTTTTCTATATCTACTTCTGTTCCTTCCCGAAGTCCTATTTGGTCCGATATTGCTTTTGGTATTCTAATCTTGAAAACCAGCAATCGAAGAAACATTAATAATACTGCCAGAACCCCGCTGTTTCATCTCTGGTAAAAATAAACCCGTTAGCCCTACTAATGCTGTAATGTTGAGTTGAATCATCTCGATTTGCTTGTCTAAAGGGCGATCTGCAAACGCTCCATAATCGCCAAACCCAGCATTGTTAATTAATAAATCTACACTTAATCCTAATCGCTCGACTCGATCGAATAAAGTGCGGGCGGCTTCAGGTTCGGTCAAGTTTTGTACTATTACTTCTGCCCGAATGTTAAATTGCCCTTGTAGTTGTTGGGCCAGCTGGTTGAGTTTATCTTCCGAACGAGCGACCAATACTAAATTAGTGTTTTTAGCAGCAAGTTCTAGGGCGAAAGCTTCACCGATTCCAGAAGAAGCACCAGTAATTAAAGCAGTTTCCATAAAATTCTCAATCAGCTTGGCAATTTTCGTTAAGAATTGTAACGCAAAACCCTGCTTTTTTTTCTTGCTCAAAAGTAGTAATTTAGCGATCGCTAAAAAATTGCCAAACGTTCTGTATTAATCGGACTAGTTGCTGCCAGACTTCCTGATACCCAATCCCAAATACTACCTGTAAGAAAAGGACAATTGCGGCGATCGTTATAGCAGTAGTGATACTGACTTTAACTACTCTAATTAGCCAAGTAAAAATTAACCAAGCAATAACAATTGCTGTAACTAAAACAATTAACTCTGCTGGCATAAGTCAACCAGATTAAAACCCTAATAACCGAGTCTATTGGCGGCAAATATCTTCTCAATCATAGCCGATGCTCGTTCCCGTACTCTGAGCAAGAGGTTTTACAGCGTCTCCCGAAAACTGCGTAAGTTCTGGCTACGAGCATTGACAACTTATACCAATTTAAATAGTTAGGAGATTTTACATTGCGTTATATATTGATAGGGACGAAGAGGTTCGCTTGCTGTGCTCGCCCGCGCCCTCTTTGCACTGCCAAAGGCAGCATCGCCCCTATAACAATGCGTCCTAACTTTCCATCTCGATCTCAACCTTAGATTGGGTTGGTGTGACCTACAAGATCGGCGATCGCTACTTTGAGATTATTAATATGTAATGGATCTAAATATTGTTTAGGAGAATTCTGGCATGGGAGCAACAAAGGTTCGTACCTCAAATACCTTCAAAAAATTACAGGCATGCTTGCGAGGTTTAGTGGGAAAAGCAATCCACAATTATAATATGATTGAAAACGGCGATCGCGTGATGGTTTGCCTCTCAGGGGGCAAAGATTCCTACACCATGCTCGATCTTTTGCTCAGTCTCCAACGCAAATCTCCCGTACAATTCGAGCTTTTTGCCGTAAATCTAGACCAGAAACAGCCAGGTTTTCCAGAGCAGGTGTTGCCAGAATATCTAGAATCTGTGGGCGTATCTTACCGAATTATTGAAAAAGATACCTACAGCATTGTTAAACGAGTTATTCCCGAAGGAGCGACCATGTGCGGCTTGTGTTCTCGCTTGCGCCGAGGAATTCTCTACCGGGTAGCAAGGGAAGAAGGAGCAACTAAAATTGCTTTGGGTCATCATCGGGAGGACATTATCGAAACTTTATTTCTCAATATGTTTTATGGCGGACGACTTAAAGCCATGCCTCCCAAGCTTTTGAGCGACGACGGACAGCACGTGGTTATTCGACCTTTAGCTTATTGTCCAGAACGAGATATTGAGCGTTACGCTAATGCCAGACAGTTTCCCATTATTCCCTGTCAACTTTGTGGTTCTCAGGAAAACTTACAGCGCGCCCAGATCGAGCAGCTTTTAAAGACTTGGGAACGAGAACATCCAGGTCGAATTGACAGTTTATTCCGCAGTCTTCAACATGTCTCGCCGTCTCATCTAGCAGATACCCAATTGTTTGATTTTACTAGCTTGAAAAGACAGAATCTCGACTAACAGTAATTCTGAATGAAGATTCTTGACTACTGAATTTTCTAATTAGATACTTCTGCCATTTCAATCACTCGGTCTTCTAAATCTTTTACCAAGAAATTAAGAGGTTTATCTCGACGAATTTTATATTTCAAACGTCTTGCTTGAACGCGCAATAAAACTTCTTCCAAACAATCGCGATCGAAACAAACGTGACGCTGACGGTTTTTTTGACCTAAACTAGCTCCAGTAATAACGTGTAACTGAGTATTTTTTTTCAGTTGATACCACAAGCCATCCGCACCGCCAAAACCAGGGTTAGTTGGATTAGCTGACAAATAGAGAGAATCGATACCCCCCGTTCCTAGAGTTTGCTCATAGTTATAGTAGTAGTGCAGGGGAACATCGGCAGTGGATAGATTTAATAGACCTTCATAAAATTGTTGGGCAATTTTGAGATCGGAAACCATGATCGTATGCACTTTCGGCGCACTAGTGAGAAACATCCACATTGCCCCTGCATAAGCGAGCAACAGCATCACCATGATGCCTTGAGTGGAAAAAAGACTATCTAGAGGTATAGAAGGTAAAAATGCGCCTAAACGATAATTACTAACTAATAAGTCAAAATTTTCAATAATTGTGGTCATCATCAATTAAATCGTCAACGATTGGTTAGCATTTTTAAAAGATTGTCAGTTAAGTCAGTATTTTATTTTAGCTATGAGCTTATATGGATCGGTAATTTGTTGGCGATCTTAGCATTATTGAGAAGATAACTTCGGCTATTTTTCTCCTCTCAGCCTATCCTATTTGCCCGATTCTTTGGAAAAGCTTGTTTGTAAAATCGTAGTTTAGTTTTTTTTCTCAATCTTCAAATTGTCTTATTACTCTAAGTGAAGTACCTAGCGGTTCTCTTGCGAGTAACCGTAGGCTTCCTACCCAGCAGACAGCACAGTAGTAGATTTCTTTCGTCCTCTATTACTGCGTCTTACGTCTGGACAGTAGGCTTTTTCCCCGCTT
>JADEWQ010000209.1 GCA_015207585.1 Pleurocapsales cyanobacterium LEGE 06147
TGGTCGAGATTTACCATACGTTACCTCTAATACTTGAGCCACCGTGGCGATCGCTAGTTATCATGAAATTCTTAAAGATGCCCAAACTATTGCTCTGCCCAAATTATAAGTTATTGGAGATGTCTAACAAAGTTAATGCGATCGCCTGATTGCAAATTTAGCAATTTACGGATTTGTAAAGGAATTGTAGTTTGTCCTTTGCTAGTAATGGTTGAACTAGTCATTTCCTTACTCATGGTAATAAACTTTATTTCAATCCTCCACAGAAGTGTTATTTTTTACTAAAGCGATTGCAAGAAGCAAATTCCCAGGAAAACTATTGGGCAAATGACTCAAGAATTAATAGAACTTAGAGAAGCAATTTTAAGGCAAGATACCCAAGCTGCACTGGAAATAGTCCAAGAACTAGAGACAATGGGACGAGAGGACAAAATCATTAATATTGAGAGCTATCTTGTCATCCTTTTAGTGCATTTGTTGAAAATTCAAATAGAAAAGCGTATAACCAATTCCTGGCGAAGTTCCATCCTAAATTCTCTCCTAAGAATTCAGCGACTCAACAAAATGGGAAATAAAAAAACTCCCTATATTAAAGCCAGGGAGTGGGAAAATTATCTCCGAGAAGTTTTGCCAGAAGTTTATTTAAAAGCCTCCTCGGAAATAAATGAAGGAGCTTATTCTGATGAAGAACTGGAACAGTTAGCAGATGAGGAAAAATTAATTGAGGAAACAGTTTCTTTGCTCGATTTGACCTTCGATCGTTCTCCAGACATTCTTAAAAAACTTGCCAGCCAAGCTCTTCGTCAATTTTGAAGCATTTAGTGTGCTTTATTAATACTTCATACAAAACCTCGATTAAGTTTACCATTGCTTTGGTTTCCTTTAATCAAAAAAATAATTAATTATCAATTTAGACAAAGCGATCGCTTAGACGGGGTGCGCTCCGCGCCCCTCCGGGGGCATAAACTGGGCGAAATGTTTTGCACCTTTGCTTCAACTGCTATAGATGCAGTTTATCTATTTATATAAATCTCTCAAGAAAGACAAGGATACCTTTAAAGACTCTTCAAAAATTTCGAGCATATTGTTAACGTCTTTAGCTGTCTTAGATAGAAGTTTTCCGTCCACATACATCTGTTGAGTGGGATAATTACGGAATAACTCTATTAGCGAAACTTTATTATCGTCGCTAGCAGACACTATTAATGCTCCTCTGAGAGCTTGAATTCTAGCGCGATCGCTCTTAGGATAAATTAATTGACTTACTCCTGAAAGAACCATTTCTCCCGGTACAGAGTTAGCAAGATTGGATACTATAACTGTTTCTACAGGAAATTCTTGTACTAAAATGCGGCGAGCAATTTGGGGATTTTGTTTGGTAAAGTCAAACAGAAAGCGCACAGAACGAGACATCTCTCCCGTAGCCGCGAAATGTTTTAAATCCTCTATGGAAACAGAATGAGAGGCAATTCCATATTGGAAAACAATTTCTTCGGCAGCTAAAACCGGCTTACCTTGAAAGGGTATAATTACCAATGCTCCTAAAAGTACAACACTAGCTTTACAGAGCAAGCGAGATATTTTGTGACCGAGTGAGCGAAAGAAGAGATTCATCTGTTTTTCCTACTGAAGACTCAGCGGCAAGACGTGGCATATAAATAGTTGGGGTTTTCCCAGATGACAGCCACTTAGGAAAGCAAGGCAGGATCGTTTTCCTGTTTACTGTCTCTTAACCAACTTAGATTGATAACCAAAAAACTGCTCGCTCAAATATAGACAAACAGCATGGCTAATACTTACATACGATGGAAATCCTTTTCTGATGCGTCTGATAGAAATTATAGCAACCGCAGACTGTAAGCTAGCTAAAAAGCTTTTTCTCTTTGTGTCTTGGTTCCAGTGCAATCTTTGTGGTTCAATCTTTTTAACACTAAGACACAAAGACACTAAGTATTTTCAAGAGATTAAAGTGATTGGTAAAGAGTAAATAAGTAGGGGCGAATGACCATTCGCCCCTACATAGGTAATAGGTAGTTTTAAACTAATTTTTTTTGTAATTAATTCTGTCGAGATATTTATTTAGCTTTACTTCTGGGATCGAATTGTTTTAACCGAAGATAAACAACTGTTCTCAAAGGAGATGGTAACAAACAGAGTGCTAATTGTTTAGTTACAGCTAGATAAGCAAAGGGAGAAGCCTCAACCATCCAGCAGCCACGCCAACCAATAAGAACATGAGTTAGAGCTACTTTCCAGTTATTGCGCTTAAAAGTATTATCTGTAAAACGATAATAAATTAAAGGTACGGGTAGGTTGGCAAACTGGACTCCTGCTACTGCACAACGAAACCACAATTCATAATCTTGGCGTTTGGCAAGTTGCCTAGAATAAGAACCAATTTTCAAGATCGATTCGCGACGGAATAAGACAGTTCCGTGAATAAAGGGATTAGTCCAAATTAAACGCAGAATTTCTTCATGAATGGTTGGTACTTTTCTTTCGCCCAGAACTCGATCGCCTTCGTCTATATCTAAAGCATATCCTCCGACAATATCTACATGAGGGTTTTCTTGGATGTAAGTCATTTGCAATTCTAGACGATTGGGAAGTGCGACATCATCCGCATCCATTCGCGCAATCCAAGGAGTTGTTGCAATTAATAAACCACGAGCTAAACTATAGCTCAAACCATAATTTTGTTCGTTGCTCAGAATTTTGATTCGATAATCTCGTCGAGCATATTCGCTTAATAAGCGATCGCTACCATCAGTAGAGCCATCGTCAATAATGAGGAATTCAAAATTGTCATAGGTCTGCTGTAAAATGCTTTCTAGAGCCTGTTGCAAGTAAGGTAAGCCATTGTAAACGCTCATCAAGACCGTAACTAAAGGTTCGTTGCTCATAATTAATTCACTATCGAGCTAACATCCAAGATATAGGTCATGCGTTTACCTTCGTGAGTCGAGTCAATAGAAATTGCTTGACCATCGGGACTCCAGCGAGGATGTAAGTCACAACGTTGAGCACTATTAAACTGCAGGGGTTCTAAAAATCTACCAATTTCTATAAGCTTTTCTGTTTCCACTTCATACAACAGTAGATGTTGTTGTCTGGCTCGATCTGGGTAAGTATCGGTAATAATCCAGCGTCGATTCGGTGAAAAAGAGGGATGCCCGTCACCATATATGTCTAATATACCTTTTCCAATAATTTGCCATTGACCCGTGACAGCGTGAATTAAATAATAGCGATCGCCTGCTTGTTTGGTTCTTGCCCAAACTAACAAGTATTCTTCATCGCGCCAGCTATAATGGGAGACCATCCGCTCATCGAAGAGTAATTTGAGGTTGCTACCATCGCTATTAGCTACATAAAGACGAGAAAATTTACCCTGGGAACCGATCCAACGATGCATGAAAACAAATCTCGTTCCTTGAGGAGAATAAAGAATGTGATTGATTTTACGATCGGCATTGCTCATTTCAGCACGAGGTTGATAGGCGGCTAAAGTATCGAGATCGATAATTAATTTGCTTTGTCCTGACACCAGATTAATCAGCCAAATACCATCTTGAGATAAAGGACACTCGCTACTAAAATTACTGGCTGGTACTGAATAACCGTACTCGGGACGCAGGCGAGCGAGACGTTTATAATTGAGAGTAAGAGCTTCTCGACCGTTGGGATGAATAGTTTGAATCGGTAAGAGGACTATTCTCTCTTCTTCTCCATCCAAAGAGACAATCCTCGCTGCTAGCTTTCCTTCTACTAAGTCATTAAAAATTATTTTTCGATCTTTGCTGGCAGGTAACCACTGAGTCATGCTACCTTGCTGCAAGCTCCATGTAGAAGAAGTTCCTACTATTTGAGAGCTTTGTTTATGCTTGTCATATACGACAATTTCGATCTGGGAGTTGCCTTTTAGTCGATGAAAAACTGTCCGCATCATAGCTTGCGACCAAGGAGATTTGTCATAATAACCAAAGAATAATTCTCCCGATTCTGTTTCCGTTCCTGTCCATTGGGATGGTGTCAGTAGTCGTACTTGGGGATGAAGATATAGTTTAAAATTGCGATCGCCAAAATACCAATAGTTAAAACGTTGATACGTAGTTTTAGCGATTTGTTTTAGTTGAGGAAAATTATCTAAAATTCTGGCTACATTACGTTCGAGCAAGTTATATGCTTTCATAATTTTCTTGCACTAATATTTATATTTATTTTTTAAGTAACAAGCAAGAATATTACTATGTTAAAACTAAGTCGTAAACTGCTTTTATGCTTCTGCGCTATAGAAATAGTTTTTTTGAGTAATTACTATTTAAAATTAATCCATAACGAGCGAGCAAGCATTGGTAATTATTTTAAAAAAAATCGATTCGGTATTTTAAATCAGCTAAAAAAAGGCAATAAAAACCATTCAAAATTTTTTATTAATAAAACCGGGCTGACTAAAAATTATTCAGCCAGAAAGCAGAAAAGTGGATTAGAAAAAATTAAATTTCCTCTAGGCTGGATTAGTCGTATCGAACAGCTAGCAACTCCGGCAAAAGTAGCAAAAGAGGGTATGAATATCCTCATTCCTTATACTCACAATTATGGAGAGGATACAATCAGAACATATTTGGATGCTGCCGAGGCATCTGATATAAAGGTTTTGTTGGAACCATACCGCGAGTCAATCAAAGCAGGGGATATAGAAAACTTAACCAATTTTGTTCGCACTCTCGAGAAACACCATTAGTTACTGGGATTGAGCCACTAGTTCAAAACCCAAAGAAATCGCCTTTTTCCTGAGATTGTTCACCATTCGTTCTCGATATTGTTGTTCATAATAATCAGTACCAGG
>JADEWQ010000029.1 GCA_015207585.1 Pleurocapsales cyanobacterium LEGE 06147
AAAACTTATTTGCTCTATTATCACAGATGTTGGGCACTTAGTGAGAAGTTCGCTCTCGACGCGGAGCGAACCTCTCTCAACGCTTTCCTAGCGGATAAGCGTGAGGCTTCCCGCTCACGGAGCTAAATTATTTTTTTTTTGTGTATTCGACCGATTTAATGATTTGATGGATGAAAATATTAAATTCAAAGACTACCTACCATGAGAACGGATTGAGAACATAGGTTCTAAAATATAAAGACAAAGATAATTTAACAAGTCAGAAGTCGGAAGTAACAATTAGTGAGAGATTCAGACTCTCCATGAGCTTGTAGACAGTAAATCAAAAATTTACTGAGGGTCATGAAACTTTATTTATTCTTAACTTCTGATTCGGCGAATTCGCCAATTGCTGACTCCTGATTTGATAATTAGTATTGATTAAGATAAAGGTATTTAAACCGTGACTCAAGCTAAAGCTGCTGCCCAATTGCAGCAAACTATAGAACTAGCTCCTAGTTATAAAATTCCTCTAATTTTAGTTTTTGCGGCTATCCCCTTATCCCTAATTCAAGTGTGGATTGGTGGGGCGATCGCTCTGTTTGGTCTGTTTTTGATGTTTCAAGCGGCAACCATTAGATTACAATTTACAGCAACCGCCCTCGATATTTATCGTTCTGGACAACTAATCAGACGATTTCCCTACCAAGAATGGTTGTCCTGGCAAATTTTTTGGCAACCAGTCCCCATCTTGTTTTACTTTAGGGAAGTTAACAGCATTCACTTCTTGCCAATTATCTTCGAGCCGAAGACACTGGTAAGTTGTTTGCAAAAATATTGTCCGCAGAAACAAAAAGAATAAAAACTGACTGAGTCAAAAGTACTCTGCCCTTGAAGGGCAAAGCCTGCTTGGACTTCGTCATATTTTAAATTTTTAGTCATTCATTTGTAATTGATGAATTCAGAAGTACCTCAAAATCCCGAACCAGACTTTTCTTCTTTTTTTACCGACGATTCTACTTTTGATTCCGTTGATTGGGTAGATACTGAGAAGAAAGCTAATAGCGATCGCGCCAAGGAGTCTGAAGCACCGAAGGTTGAATCAGAAGTTCCTCCCGATATCTGGTTGGATGAGTTAGACACAGATCCCGTCGTACCCCCAGCAACCAGTCAACCGACAACAATTCTATCGGATAGCGAATCGCAACTGTCTCCCGATACGTGGTTAGATGAGTCGGAAACAAACGAGCTGACTTCACCAGAAGATGAGAAAGAATCTGCCTCGATTGAACCGACTGCAACTGAAGACGAACCAGAACTATTTGCCGATCGCTGGCTAGATGAGTCCGAAACGGCTGACTTGTCCCTAGCTACTGACGACTACCAAACTAGGGAACTACAAGCTCAAGTAACGGACTTAGAGCAACAAAAACAAATTTTAACCGCGGAAATTAAGTCTCTTGAGGAACGCAAGATACAAATCCTTACGCAGCAATCAAAAGAAATCCAAAATACTTTAGGGCGTATGGTAGAAGAAGGGATGCGGGAACTCAAAGAACGCAAAAATACCCTGCAATTAGAAATTGATAAACTCGAACGGCGGCGAGAACGAATTCGTCAAGAGATGCGGACTAATTTTGCTGGCGTATCTCAAGAACTGGCAATTCGAGTCCAAGGGTTTAAAGATTATTTGGTGGGTAGCTTACAAGATTTAGCCGTAGCAGCAGAACAATTAGAATTAGCTCGCCCAGAAACAAAAGTAGAACCAACAACGATACCAGTACGACAAGAGCCATCCTCAGAGGTATCTCAGCCTCAATTTGTCGAACGAGGATTTGCCGAACAAGGGCGACGCATTAAGAGTCTCTTGGAACAATATCGCAATCGTCCGGATTATTATGGACCTCCTTGGCAACTACGCCGTACTTTTGAACCAATTCATGTAGAAAGAGTCCAAGAATGGTTTTTCTCTCAGGGGGGACGAGGAGCAATCAAATCAATGGGCAGTAGGCTACAAAATATTTTGGTGGCTTCTGCTATCATCTCTGTTCTTCACCATCTTTATGGCGATCGCTGTCGTATTTTGATCTTGGCTGAATCTCCAGAAAGACTGGGAGAATGGCGCAGGGCATTACAGGATTGCCTGGGGATTTCCCGTAGCGATTTTGGTTCTAATCGCGGAGTCGGTTTGTTTGAAGCTCCTGAAGCTTTAGTACAGAAAGCAGAACGTCTAGTAGAAGAAAAGCTATTACCGTTGGTAATTATAGATGAAACGGAAGAGCAAGTTAATCTTTCTCTGCTACGATTTCCTATGTGGCTGGCTTTTGCTCCCGAACCTCAACCAATATCATCCGGTTATGTGTATTAGAGAATGGGAAATAATTAAAACAGTCTTCAATCTTCAGCAATAAGTCAGGAGTCGTAGGGACGTTCGCTGCGCTGCGCCTACGGCGACAGGTCACGTCCGTACAAGAGTCAGAAGTAAAAAGTAAAAAAGCAATTGATAATTATCCATTATCAACTCGCCCGTTCCGGCGAACCGAGTTCGCCGGCTTGCGTTCCCGAAGGGTCGTTCTCGAGCCCATTCCGCGTTATTAATTAACCTCGCGTGCAACTGTTTTAAAGTCCCAACCCCTCTTGCATCTCCCCTAGAAGGGGAGACAATTTGTTCCCTCTCGAATAAAAAAAATAATTCCTCCCTCTATTCCCTTAACAAGGGGGGAAGCCAAAGAAATTGGCAAAGTTGCACATCACGTTAATTATCAATTATTGACTGCTCACTGGGCGCTGCGGCAGCACCCGCGAAGGCGGGATCGCTTTCCCCAATCAGAAAGTCTATCTGATGATAATCTGAGTACAGCAACTTTTAAAAATATTTCTATGCCTAATACTGGATTAAATTGTTATGATTACTCCCTTGATTATTGCTAGTTTATTTGTCCTAATTGCTTATCTATTAGGTTCGCTTCCCACCGGATATTTAGCAGGACGCTATCTTGGCGGAATTGATATTCGGGAGTATGGTTCTGGTTCTACGGGAGCCACTAACGTGTTAAGAACGATTGGCAAAAAAGCAGCGAGCGCTGTTTTGGCGATCGATCTTCTCAAAGGTTCATTGGCTCTTTTGTTAGTCAACTTTTTTTATGCTTTTGTACCAGGAGAACTAGTACCTACAAGCTGGCAATCCTGGTTAATTACAGCTACCGCTTTAGCGGTTGTGTTGGGTCATAGTAAATCTATCTGGTTGAATTTTACTGGCGGTAAGTCTGTAGCTACCAGCCTCGGAGTTTTGTTAGTAATGAATCCCATTCTTGCCTTGGGAGCTTTAACTGCTTTCGGAATTGTTTTAGCTATCTCCCGGATTGTCTCCCTTAGTTCTATTAGCGCCGCGATCGCTGTTATTATCTTAACGATCGTACTCGAGCAACCCCTACCGTATGTTTTATTTGCTGCCATTGCAGGAGTTTACGTTATTGTCCGTCACCGAAGTAATATTCAACGCCTTCTGGCAGGAGAAGAGCCGAAAATTGGACAAAAATTACAGGAAAATAATTAAAGGAACAGCAAAAGGCAACAGGGAATAGTCAATAATTCTCAATTGATTTCTGACTCCTGACTCGGTGACTTCTTGACTGATAACTGAATTATTTTCCTAATTCCTGGGAACGGTGATAAGCAGCTTTGACTGCCTGGATTAGTGCCGAACGAAAACCGTTGCGTTCCAACTCGGCTACCCCAGCAATAGTCGTTCCGCCTGGACTGGTCACCCGGTCTTTTAATTGCGCTGGATGCAGTCCCGATCGCTCTAAAAGTTGAGCCGTACCCAAAACTGTCTGTAGTGCCAGTTGGTAAGCAACCGCGCGGGGTAATCCGGCAGCTACTCCTCCATCGGCTAAGGCTTCGATCGCGATCGCTATATAAGCCGGTCCCGAACCAGACAATCCCGTTACTGCATCCATTAAAGATTCTGGTACTTCCACTACTTGACCGACAGATTCAAAGATAGATTTTGCTTTGAGAACGTGTTCCGAGCGTGCTTTGGTTCCTGGAGCGATCGCTGTCATTCCTGCTCCAACGGTAGCTGGAGTGTTGGGCATAGCTCTAATAACTGGCTGTTGAGGAAAAGCTGCTTCTAGTTTTTGTAGAGTTACCCCTGCCAAAATGGAAATGACTATAGGCTGATGACTGCTCGGCTTTTTTCTGGTTAAGTTAGCAATTACAGTATCTAACGCTTGAGGTTTAACTGCTAGCAACAACACTTCCGAGGCAGCAGCTGCGGCTTGATTATCGGCCGTTGTTTGAATTTGATATTTTTGTTCCAAAAAAATACGCCGTTGTTGCTGTGGTTCGCTCAACAAAACGGCGTTAGCAAGATATATTTTTTTGTCGAGGAGGCGGGAGAGAATTGCTTCTCCCATAACCCCGCCTCCAATTATGCCTAAGCGAATACTGTTTAAAGTCATTATGAAAGCAGAACAGACTACTGGGCCATTACTGCTGCCTCCCCCCAGGGATCGACAGTAGCGGTCGATGGACGCGCCCGACCTTCTGGTATGTCATCTACATCATGGATTATGCCCGAAAGAGTACTTACTTTGACGCAGCTAGGAGTAAAGAGAAAGATACTTTCCCCTACTCGTTCTTGATGTCCATCCATGGCATAAGTGCCCCCAGCCACGAAATCAACTGCTCGTTGCGCTTCTTCTGGATTCATTACGTTTAAATTCAGCACTACTGATTTACGTTCTCGCAATGCTTGAATTACTTGGGGCATTTCTTCAAAAGAATGAGGCTCTATTACTATTACCTCGGAAATGCCATTAGCGAGTCCGGGCATACCAATTACATTGCTTTTTGTCATTGTTTCTCCCTGTCTTTTCTTCGATGTTCGGCGATCGCCTCGGTAGCCTTCAGGTTCTTGCTTTTCTTGCTCAGATTGACCATGTAGATAAGAGTCTGGATAACCAGACTCGTTGATTCCTATTTCATCGGAATAGTATTCTTCATAATCTTCGTCATATTGTGCTTCATCTATCCCGATCATATTTCTGAGTTTTTGGAGCATGTTCACAGTTCTCTTTCCTTCACGACTTACACATTATAGACACGGCAAAGACTCTTTGGGAAAATTTGGCTGGGATGAAAATGGATGGAAAATTATATAATTATACATTGAGTAAATTAATTGTCTAGTAGCAAATAATCCTTCTACTTTTGTCATCTCGGTCGAACAAATTTCCCGAATCTTAAAGATAATTACAGACGAGGTAGCAACTATATAAAAAAATATTGCTACTTGCGTATATATTACTTTCACAACTGGCGAGATTGGAGATAGTTAGTTCATAATTATTCAACAAATGTAAAATAGCGTAGCTTCCTCTTACTTTTTGTTACGCGCTCGATTTTTACTTTTAAACAGCTAAACAGCTATCCTTGTAAAGCTTTTATGGGTTAGGCGAGGGGCAAAATCAAGCCTATTACTCGATCTTTCCGGAAAGGCGATCGCCAAAAAAGCTTAACAAAGACTTGAGGTTAGCTGAGAATTGACTTTAACGGTTAGTACTCGTACTAAAAATCCCCCTAGGGTAGTGCCTGATGGGGGATAAAAAAAGTTTAATTTTTTGGAGATTTCAGGATTTTTGGGAAAAAATCAAACTTTGTTTTTGAATGTATTTAAAGCAATTCACTCGATCGCAACTATTCCATTTCATAGAGGACGAAACTCTGAGGTTGAAGGCTTAAATTCTGCTGTCGAGCTAACATTTGCGGCAAGGTAGAACCTTTTCCCATCCACTGAGAATCAGCAGAATCTAATCGCTTTTGCCAATTTCCTTCTGGCAGTGCAGCATCCCAAGTTACCGCTTGTTGGCTGAAATTCATGATGCAGAAAATTTGGCTATCTTGACTCCATCTGTGAAATGATAAAAGTTTCTCGGGTTCGATGCTGCTTACTTCTAAGTTTTGTCGCTCGAGCTGTTTTAAAGCCGGAATTTGGCGACGGAAACTAATTAATTGTCGATATAAATTCAGCAAAACTTGATGTTTACCTTCTGTCCGCAACTGCCAGTTTAGTTTGCATTTCAAAAAGGTATCGGGACTTTCGGCAGCTGGAGGCTCTCCTTCTAGATGGAAGTCTTTGAATTCTTTTTTTCTTCCTTCCCTTACTGCTTTAATTAAATCTGGGTCGGAGTGACTGACAAAGTATAAAAACGGAGCCTCTTCGCCGTACTCTTCGCCCATAAATAGTAAGGGGATATAAGGAGAGAGTAGAACAGCACCAGCAGCTAATTTGAGAGCTTCAAAAGATGCTAGTTGAGATAGCCGTTCTCCTAACATGCGATTGCCAACTTGGTCGTGATTTTGAGAACAGACGACAAATTGAGCGGCAGGGCGATCGCCAGCAAAGCTACCATGATAGCGTTGGCGAAAGGGAGAATAATCCCAGGCATAGACAAAACTTTCTCGAAAAGCTTTCTCTAATTGTTCGCAACGACCAAAATCCTGATAATATCCCCCTTGTTCTCCTGTAAGCAAGACGTGCAAGGCATGGTGGAAATCATCGCTCCACTGAGCATCAATGCCATGACCTCCCAATTGGTGGGGTCGAATTACCCGCACGTCATTCAAGTCACTTTCAGCAATCAAATAAAATTTACGTCCTTGCTGTTGAGACAATTCAGCTACCTTCTCTGCCAATTCTGCTAAAAAATGCTTGGCCCCTAAATCGTAAATGGCGTGAATAGCATCTAAGCGCAAGGCATCGATATGGTATTCTCGCAACCAGTAAAGAGCGTTTTCGATGAAGAAATTGCGTACGCCTTCACTGTGAGCATCGTCAAAGTTCATCGCCCCTCCCCAGGGAGTGCGATAAGTAGCAGTAAAATAGGGACCGAAATTACTGGTATAGTTGCCTTCGGGACCGAAGTGATTATAAACTACATCGAGGATGACCGTCATGCCTCGTTGATGACAAGCATCGACCAGTTGTTTTAATCCTTCAACGCCACCGTAGGAATTCTGCACTGCGAAAGGATAAACTCCGTCGTAACCCCAGTTGCGATCGCCTGGAAATTGAGCCACGGGCATTAATTCAATTGCGTTAATTCCTATTTCTTGCAGTTCTCTCAGACGAGGAATAATTGTCGTAAAAGTTCCTTCTGGGGTGAACGTGCCGACATGCAATTCATAGATAATCAATTCTTCCAGAGGAATGCCAGTCCAATTAGAATCGTTCCAGTTAAAAGTGCTATGGTCGATAACTTGGGAAGGTGCATGAACCCCTTGAGGTTGAAAACGGGAAGCCGGATCTGGACGAGTGATTTCTTCTTCCAGTTGAAAGAGATATTTGGTTCCAGGAGCAATATCCTTTACCGTTACCTTCCAGTATCCTCTTTCGTCTCGTTCCATAGGAATCGAGCGTTTTTCTGGGGCTACGATCTCGACAGCAACAGACCGTAATAAGGGAGCCCAAACTATAAATTCACAATGATTGTTACCTAAATAAGTCGCGCCAACCTTCATGTTCGACCCTTAAAGTGACATCCTATAGGTTACCAGAGGGTTGGCGCAAAACTCTCTTCCTTAAGAGAGAAAACCGCTCCGCTGTTAAGTTAATTAACCGAGCGAGAATTTCCGCCCCGTTCTAGGGGGCTGGGAGTGGAAGAAAACAGCCCGATAAGGTTGCGCGGGCAGTGCTGGCTGTGGAGGAAAGGTCGTTGGACTCCCAATGAAGCAGCAAACCGCGAGGTTAGAAGCCCGTGTGGGTTTACCCCACGGGAGCGCATCACCTAAACCTCTTTTGTGGGAGATTTGTGTTTGGTTACTACCATCTGAAAACTACTGGGAGGAGCGATAGTCAGTCCCCTGCGAACGGGTTTGAGCGGACGATTATGTTTTAATGCCAGCTCATAGCGCGATAGTATCGTTGCCAGCACCAACTTCATTTCCATCTGGGCTAAAGCTGCTCCCAAACAGCGACGATTACCGCCACCAAAAGGCAAATATTCATAGGGAGAATATTGTCGCTCCCAAAAACGTTCGGGTCTAAATTGCTTGGGAGATGGATATAAATCCTCTCGTTGATGAGTTAAATAAATAGAAGCAGCAAATGCAGTCCCGGTTTCAAACTTGTAACCCATCAACTCCATTGGCGATTTGAGCCTTCTAGCAAAAGTACCGACAACAATTGGATAAATTCGCAGGGTTTCGGCAACTACCGCTTCTAGATAGGGAAGTCGGGCGATCTGGTGCCAATTTTTTTCCTCTCCCAAAGTTTCCAGTTCCCCTAGTAATTTATCCCGTACTTCTGGAAGATAATGAATCCAATACAATGCCCAGACTAAAGCTGAAGCAGTAGTTTCGTGACCTGCTACTAACAAAGTCATCAACTCGTCATGTAATTCTTCATCACTCATCGGTTTGCCCGATGCATCTTTTGCCGACATGAGCACGGACAAAATATCATTACCAGTTTGTTTATCTTGTTCTCGGCGTTCTTTAATCTCTTCATAAAGCAGTTGTCTAACTCGTTGCTTAAGTCTTAAAAAGCGTCCCCAAGGACTGAGAGAACCCCAATCCTGTTGTAGTGCTTCAAAAAAAATTAAACTCGAGCTAAGAGGGGAACTAATAGTATCTAGTAGAGAACTGAGCAGTCGTCTCAGTTGTTCGTAACGCTCTTGTCGACGGTTAAGTCCAAAGACCGCCTGCAAAATTACTCGCAGGGTAATTTCTTGCATATAGAGACGAACGGGGAAAGATTTACCCACCAACCATTGGTTTGTAAGGGGCTGTCCCCGCCCTTCGAGGGCGGGGCTTGTACGCCCCGTCACTTGTTCGGTAATTTCGCAGATCGACTGACTGTAACTTTGCAAACATTCCCCATGAAAAGCAGGCATTAACAACCGTCGTTTTTGCCGATGGGGTTCGCCATCGAGTAATAACAGCGAATTATCTCCCAGCAAAAAGCTCAAACTAGCATTACCCCTGCCAACCTCAAAACTGTCAGGAGAAGCAGTAAAAATTTCTTCGATCGCTTGGGGATTACTGACAATCACAAAGGGAGGAGATGTGAGTCCTCCCAGCTGATAAATATCGCCATACCGTTTCCTATCGTCGTCAAAATAATCTAAAGGACGAAAAATCAGCTTAAACAGACGTAAAGTTCTCAACCATTTGATAGCAGGGGGACCTGGTAGCTGTCTCATCAAATCATTTATTCCGAACGGTTTCTTTTATTTTGACGAAATGTCTTGAGACTAAGACTAGGAAAGATCTAATCTTGCTGCTGACAAAGACGACAAAGTTCGATAATTTTAGTCTGCAAAGTAGATAGGGGTTCTGCTCCCCTTTTTAGTCTGTATTCTAAATCCAACAGAACTGGTAAAGTAGCTAGAAGTTGTTGAGACGAAAGAGCAGTAATTTCTTGGCGAAGAAAATAAATTCTTTTTGGATTACCTATCTCTGCTGCTGTAGCGATCACCTTTTCATTATTTTCTCCCGCTTCTAACATTAATTTAACTATTGTCCAAGTACGAAATTGTCCCACTAGGGTAGCAACTATTCTCAGAGGTGGTTCGTTGCGGTTAATGATGTCGCTAACTAATCCCAATGCTTTTTCTGAATTACCTTCTCGAATAGCGCCGGCTAGTTGCAGGCTGTTATGAGTGTTGCAGACAACTAAAGTAGCAACTATATTTGCTTCTAGAGGTCGATTTTGCTTTTCATAATAAAGGCTTAATTTTTCTAACTCATTGACTAATTGTCTGGTATTATTTCCTACTGACTCGGCTAACAATGCCACTGCTTGAGGAGTAAGTTCAACACCAATGTTTCGAGCTGTCTGTTCGACTTGATCTTGTAATGCTTCGATCTTCCACGGCGCAATTAAGCTAAATTCTTGTTCTAGAGCATATTCTTTGATAAGTTTCGTTGATTTGAGCCTGCCATCTGGCTTTTTACTGCTGGTAAATAGCAGATGAGAAGTTTCTGCAATAACTGGTAAAGTTCGCTTTAGTTCTAGTAGTAAATCCTCCGAACACTGCTGACAGATATTAGTATCTGCCAACCAAACGAGACGATCTCCTGTCCCAAAGGCAGGGGTCATTGTTCGATTGAGTCCTTCGATAATTGTCTCCGGGCGATCGCCTATGAGTTTATCGTAGTTAAACTGGGACCAGTTAGGATCGAGGACTTTGTTTTTTAGTTTTGCTACTGCCTGGGAAAGAGCAAACTCATCTTCTCCCCAAAATAAATAAATAGGCATCGTTTTGCGTGCAGATAATCAGAATAATTATTTCCCATTACGAGTCAAAATGGACAGTAGTAAAAGGTAGCGTTACTAGCTACAGAATTCAGTAAATAAAAAATCGATTATTTTTATTAAGGCGAACTAATTTAAGAGGTAAGGAAGATTGAACGAAACATACCAAGACTATATCAATCGCGTAACGCGGTTAGTGCTTCCAGCAACTCATCACCTGCTAATCCAAAATATTCAACACTCACCCAAATTTGAGAAAGGAAAACCAGTCTCTTTTCCCGGTTATAGCGTGATTACTCCTCCAGGAGAAGAAGATTCTGTCAACACGGAGTTTTACCAACAACTAACAACCGTACAACAGCAATTAGGTCAAAGGCTAGATTCGGATTTGCTGGTTCTTTTACCGCCAAACAGCTTCCATCTCACCCTAGCAGATCTAATTTGGGACAATAGTTACCGTCAAGCAGTCAAAGAAAATCCTGAGTTTGAAGCACAATTGAACGAGCAAATTCAAGCTAGTTTTCAATCCTATCAACAAAATATAAATGTAAATAAGCCCGTTACTTGGCAATTGTTGGGGTTATCTATTAGACCTCGTGCTATTTTAGTTTGCCTGGTTCCTACAGACAGGGAAAGTTACGAGCCAATTGTGCAATTGCGTCGCTCGATTTATCAAAACCCTGCTTTGATTGGTTTGGGAATCGAACAGCAATACGATTTTACTGCTCATATTACCCTAGGTTATTTTGGCGAAATTCCAGAAGATTTAGATCGCGATCGCCTTAGTAAAATTATCTCTCAGGTCAATGACAGTTTATTGGCAGTAGAATTGCCAGTATTAACCATCTATCGAGCCGAATTACGTAAATTTGATACGATGGTCGACTATTATCGAGAACCCGATTGGGCGACACTAACATGGCAAGCAAGCTAAATCATCCTATTTTAGAGCAAAGTTTTGCCATTATCGACCGCGAGATTGGTAAGCATAACTTTAGCCAGCAAGAGTACGCGATCGCTCGTCGGGTAATTCACGCTACTGCCGATTTTGAATACACTCGGTTACTTAAATTTAGTCCGAAGGCGATCGAGTCTGGCATTGCTGCTTTACGTCGAGGAGTCCCCATCGTTACCGATGTCACGATGGTAAAACAGGGAATCGGTACTCTTATTGCTAAAACCTTTAATAATCCTTTAATCGCCGCCGTAAAAATAGCTCCCGTAGCTTTAGCTGGCAAAACTCTTACCGAAACAGGTTTATTGCGGTGTTGGCAGCAATATCCCGAAGCCATTTATGTCATCGGTAATGCACCCACCGCACTTTTAGCATTATGCTCTCAATTGTCTGGGGGGGTTGCCGCACTCGCTGCGCGAGATCCCCTCGAACAGTCTTCTAGTCAATTATCCCTTTCTCCTTCACAGCGGTACTGCCTACAGTCGGAAGCAGGAAAATTACTACCCAGCTTGATTATTGGTGCTCCCGTTGGTTTTGTTTCCGTGGTCGAATCGAAACAAGCTCTAGCGAAACTTGCCCTACCTCAAATCCGCGTTGAAGGAAGAAAAGGTGGTTCTCCCGTGGCTGCCGCCATTCTCAATGCTTTAGTAGTAATGGCTTGGGAAGGAGTTAATTAGGAAATTTTCGCTCGGTTTTTTGTAACTGCCAAAATCTTTTTCTTGCCTATGAAATTTAGCGGTTTGAGCAAGACAGTTAAGAGAATCCAGAGCGAGCGCAATTCGCCAGGAGTCTCCCGCTGCGTCCACTGACCCGGACGGCAAAAGAGTATTTCGACCAAACGTCGGTGTTGAGAGAGGCTCAACGGCTCAAACATTACTCTTACCCTAGGAAATTTGCCACTGCGCTCGCTATGAGTAATTTTTCCAGGTAGTGTTAACCCTTCTTCTGGAATCTCTAGGGTTACGAATCGGTCGAGATGTATCCACCGTCTCAATTCAATTTCCGCCCCTCCTTCAGATAGTTCAGTCGTCATACCCCAAACTGTTCCGTTCGCACTGGTTAGTTTTACTCCTCGCCGCAACGGTAGCCAATCGTAAATATCTGGTTTGGGAACGTCGAGCATGATTAATAGGGCGATACCAATTATCAGTAAATTGTAAACACTCCACATTCCCGTCACTATAATGCCACCAATCAGTTTTCCATCAATTGATGCAGCCGATCCAGCCATATTTCCTAGAGTCGAAAACAAATAGTATCCAAAGCTAACTATGGTCAAAAGCAACACGACAATCAGTGGCAAAGCCAAAGTCCAATTATAAGTAAAGCGATCGCTCGATGTTCCTTTTGGAGTGACTCTAAATCCTTTAGAGAAGGGACTAAACATGGTTTGAATCGCTGTTAGGGCGAGAGGAAAACATTGTGCCACAGTGTAGATATCTGATAATAGAGCCGAGCGACTGCGAGAATTTAACCAAGAAAAAGTAGATAGTTGCAATACATAAAAAGGAACGAAGAAATATAGCAATTCTTCAATATTCAGCTGATAGGGAACGACACGTAAAAGGGAATAAACTATAGGCATCAACAAAAAGATGACTCGGAATATAGGAGTAAAGTAGAAAAAAAATGAGTCGAAATGACCGAGTCGCTGTACCCATTGCAGTCCCGGAATAGTTAAGGGATTAGCCTTAATAAAAAATCCTTGTAGAGTGCCTCGCGTCCACCTCATTCGCTGTGCCATGAAGTCGGCTATATTTTCTGCTGACAAGCCAGCACTCAAACTTTCGCCTAGATAAATTACCCGATAGCCTTTAGACGATAGGTTAATGCCAGTAAAATAATCTTCACACAACGAATCGGTGACAAAGCCTCCTACTTCTTCTAAAGCACTGCGCCTGACCACAAAAGAGGTGCCGCAACATACAACAGTTGCTATGGCATCTCGCAGAAGTTGTTGATAACGATAAGTAATCTCTTCTTCTTCGGTCAGAACCTTTTCTAGTCCTAGATTGCGAGCGATCGGATCTCGATTGTAGAAACTTTTATGAGTCTGAACTAGGGCGATTTGAGGGTTTTGGAAAAAACCAACCGTGCGGGTGAGGAAGTTTTTAGTCGGGATAAAATCGGAGTCAAAAACAACAACTAATTCTCCTGAAGTAAGAGGAAGGGCATGGTTTAAGTTGCCTGCTTTAGCATGGCGATTATCTGGTCTAGTAATATATTCACAACCTAATTCGTAAGCTAAAGATCGCATCCGATCGCGTCGCTTATCATCCAAGAGATAGATTTTTTTATTGGCGTACTCTAACCCCTGGCAACCGAGAATAGTACGCCGCAGGATAAACTCTGGCTCGTTATAAGTTGGAATAAAAATATCTACCGAAGGCGTATACTCGCCCTGAATGACAGCAATCGACATCCGGTCTGCCTCTTGGTACCGATGCTTTACTTTTAGATTTAAATAAAGCTGTATGCTGCTAAACAAAATGATTAGTATTTCAATCAAAAATAATCCCAGGCTAAATACGCCATCGAGGGGATTAGCTAGATTGAGAGTAGTCAGCGATCGCCATAGCACGTAGCGAACCGTCAACGCTAGCAAAATTGTTACTACTACTGTCCGCGCCCAGGTTTGAGGCTGGGGAGACAGTTTCATTATTCCTTGCGCCAATAAAAAAAGTACCGCCGTAGGTACTAGGAGATAATAGGGGTGGCTGACCTGAGGAACCTGAATCCAGATCGGTGGATTTTCCTGCCAAAAATGCAACTGGGCAAAAAAGGCAGAGATCGTACTCTCACCGAGTAACCAGGAAGTAGCGATCGCTCCGAAAAAGCCTAATATTCCCAGCATCACTAAAGTTGCCGTTTGTAATTGAAAAAGTGATGCCCGGGGCAATAGTATTGAAAGTATTCGACCAAATTTTGAGACTGGCTTAAAAGTTTGCATAAATTGGAGCAATAACTAGGCTCCATTTATATTTGCCATTGCAAGGTAAATTTTTGGCTAAAACCATCCAGTTACAAGGATGAAATAATTTTATGCAAATTTAATATTTTTTTACATAATAATTACTTATGTTATTTATTGAGGAATCAAGATAATCCTATTAATTTGGTTTTCTTTTTACTCAATAAAACTAATAATACTAACGGTCGAAGCAAAACTTTCAGTAGCAGCCACAGAGAACTTAACTCGCCAGGAGTCTCCCGCTGCGTCCACTGACCCGGACGGCAAAAGAGGATTTCGACCAAACGTCGGTGTTGAGGGAGGCTCAATGGCTCGAACATTACTCGTACCCTAGGAAATTTGCCACTGAGATCGCTATGAGTAATTTTTCCAGGTAGTGTTAATTCTTCTTCCAAAATCTCTAGGTTTACGGCTCGGTCGAGATGCACCCACCGTTTCAGTTCAATTTCCGCTCCTCCTTCTGAGAATTTGGTGGTAGTGCCCCAAACTGTCTCGTTAGCACTAGCTAGTTTGACTCTTCGTTGTAGCGGCAACCACTCATAAATATCTGACTTGGGAACGTCGAGCATGATTAACAAGGCAATGCCAATTACTAATAGGTTATAAACACTCCAAATTCCAGTCAGAAGCATGCCCCCAATTAGTTGAGTATCTGTAGATGGATTCGATTGTGCTATTTGGTTCAAATTAGTGATGAGAATATGTCCAAAGTTAACTAAAGTGAGAATAGATATTACTATCAGTGGAAAAGCCAAAGACCAATTATAAGTAAAGCGATCGCGCAATCCTCCTTTTGGGGTAACCCTAAATCCTTTAGTAAAAGGACTAAACATAGTTTGAATCACAGTCAGCGAGACGGGAAAACACAAAGACACAGAGTAAATATCTGATAACAAAGCAGAACGACTGCGAGCATTTAACCAAGAGAAAGTAGCTATTTGCAGCACATAAAAAGGAACGAAGAAAAACAGAGTTTCTTGGATAGTCGTTTTATAAGGGACAACTTCAAAAAATAGATAAGCTAAGGGTACGAGCAAAAAGACCAAGCGGAACAAATAAGTAAACCAATGAAGCGATGTATCAAAATGAACTAGTCGCTGTAAAAAACTTAGACCTGGAATAGTTAAGGGATTGGACTTGACAAAAAATGCCTGTAGGGTACCTCGTCCCCACCGTTGTCGCTGAGCAATAAAGTCCGAAATATTTTCTGCCGACAAACCAGCACTCAAGCTTTCCCCTAGATAAATTACTCGATAACCTTGAGCCGATAGACGAATACCAGTAAAATAGTCCTCGCTGAGGGAATCCGTTACGAAACCGCCTACTTCTTCGAGAGCACTTCTTCTGACTATAAAGGAGGTACCACAACACATGGCAGTGTCTGTTCCATCCCTAAGTATTTGAGAATAACGGTAACTAATTTCTTCTTCCTCAGTCAGGACGTTTTCTAGTCCTAAATTGCGGGCAACCGGATCTCGATTGTAAAAGCTTTTATGAGTTTGAACTATAGCAATTTGAGAGTTTTGAAAAAAACCGACCGTACGGGTGAGAAAGTTTTTTGTAGGAACAAAATCAGCATCAAAGACAACAATTAACTCTCCTGAGGTTTTGGGGAGAGCGTGATTTAAATTACCTGCCTTAGCATGACGATTATCCGGTCTAGTAATATACTTACAGCCTAGTTCTTGGGCTAGCAAACGCATTTCTTTACGTCGCTTATCATCTAACAGATAAATATTTTTATTGGCATACTCTAAAGCCTGACAACCGAGAATCGTGCGCCGCAGGATGAATTCCGGCTCGTTATAAGTTGGAATGAAGATATCTACCGAGGGGGTATATCTACCCTCAAGCACGGCAACTGACATTTTCTCTGCCTCTCGATTTCGATATTTCACTCTTAAATTTAAGTAGAGTTGAAGACTGCTACTGAAGATAACCAAGAGTTCCATGAAAAATAACCCCAGGCTAAAGATGCCATTAAGGGGATCGGCTAGATTGAGAGTAGTCAGCGATCGCCATAGCACGTAGCGAACCGTCAACGCCAGCAAAATTGACACTACTACTGTCCGTGCCCAAGTTCGAGGCTGGGGAGACAGTATCATTACTCCCTGTGCTAATAAAAAAAGTACCGCTGTAGGTACTAGGAGATAATAGGGATGGCTAACTTGCGGTGCCTCAATCCAGGTCGGTGGATTTTCCTGCCAAAACTGCAACTGGTCAAAAAAGGCAGAGATGGTACTCTCACCGAGTAACCAGGAAGTAGCGATCGCGCCGAAACATCCTATCATCCCCAGCATCACTAAGGTTGCCGTTTGCAACTGAAAAAAGGATGCCCAGGGAAATAGACTTGATAGTATTCGACTGAGTTTGGAGACTGGCTTAATAGTTTGCATACACTGGAGCGATAACTAGGCTCCATATAGTTTTGCCATTGCAATGTAAATTTTTGGCAAAGTTATCTCAATATCTGACTTATCATAACTTTCAATTAACTTAATAATTTTTTACATAAATTTTATTTATGAAACTTTGTGATTGGCGATACCAATAGGTACGTTTTAGCAGAGCGAGGGCGAGAGGCTCATAATAGTTTTCCTTTGTTATGAAATTACATGGTTTAAAGAATAGTTCGCCTATAAAGAACAATTATCTTTTTTGAACTTTAGACGGATGGAGCATGCTAAGTCTCCACGAGCGAACTTTGACGCGTACTTTAGCATTGTTGGGCTATTGAGCGCTTATTGAAAATATACTTGACAAAAGCAAATAAGTAATTGATGGGGTCTGCTTCGACTTCATCAAGACTCAGCATTTTCTTGCAAACAACTATACTCTTCTGAACTAATGCGACCTGCTTCGTATAAAATTTCCGTAATTTCGGAAATAGTTATTACCGAATGAGCTTGATAGCCACTTTGGGTTAGTCTATCTTTTACACCCCCTTCGTGGTCGATAAAAACTACAATATCTTCTACTTTTAAGCCAGCTGACTCTAGTTTAGTTGCTCCTTCTATGGCACTTTTACCACTAATGAGGATGTCATCGATCACCACTATTTTTTCGCCGGGATGAAAATTGCCTTCAATTACCCGACGAGTACCGTGAGCTTTTACTTCTTTGCGGGGAAAAATCATAGGACGATGAAGATTTAAAGCCAATCCCGTAGCAGTAGGTAAGGCACCGTAGGGTAAACCGGCAATGCGATCGAAAGTTAAATTTTTGAGAATATCTGCATAGGCTTTGAGTACTCCATTGAAAACTTGAGGATTGGAAATGATTTTGCGCAAATCAATATAGTAAGAAAAGGTTTTTCCAGAAGCTTGCACGTATTCGCCAAACAGAAGACAACCGATGTCAAATAGTTGTAGGATCAAGTCTTGATGTGGATGTTGGTTAAAAAAACAGACGTTAGCTGTCCAAAGTTCGCAACTAGAACCTTCCTCGACAACCTTGTCACGCACAATTTGTATCTGGTCGTTTAAAGCTTCCAGTTGTTGAGCTAAATTATCTTGAGCTAGTAAGTCTTGAGGAACGGGAATGAGTAAACCGTTGCCATTTCGATCCAAGCCTGCAGTGAGAATTGGCGCAAGATTGCCTTCTTCAGCCCAAATACTCCGCATTAAAATTATCCTTTCGGGAGCAACGGTACGAATCTTAGCAAGAATATCTGGATTAGTCGTCCCTACTTCTAAACCTAACTGTTCGGGAGTGCCCCAAGATTTTGCTTCTCTAACGACTTGTAAGTAAAAAGGATTATCTGGATTAGGGTATTCTTGCAGATTTACTGCGCCAGGATTAGAAGTGTGAGAGAGAATAAAGACGGCTTTGTCTGGGTAAACTAGAAAGGGGGCAGCATGGTCTTGTCCGGCATAAGGACTGAGAGTTACTGCATCTACTTGCCACTGTTGAAAAATAGTACGAGCAAAAACCGTACTGGTATTGAGATCCCCATGTTTGGCATCTAAGATAATGGGGATATCTTTGGGAATGGTAGCTAAGATTTGAGTTAGTAATTCTAAGCCAGCAACTCCCAAAGCTTGGTAAAAACCAAGGGTAGGTTTATAAGCGCAGACGCGATCGCTCGTTTGTTCGATCGCCCATTGCAACCAAGCTTGTAAGTTCTCAATCAAACTATCTGCATTCTCCTCAAGAACGTAGCCGGGAGGCATCATTTCGGGATTGGGATCGAGTCCGACAACTAGTAAACTTTGATTTTGAGCGATCGCACTATTTAATTTGCTAAAAAAGTTCATTGGGATTGTGGATTAGAAATTGGCAATTGGTTACTAACATATAAGGAGAAGTCAGAATTATTGGTTTAAAGTTCTCTCTTCTGATTCCTGACCAATGTATTTATAAATACTCTCAAAAATAAATGATGGAATTAGAACAACAGTTAAAAATTTTAATTGATGATGCTTCTAACTATGGCGTGTCGCCTCTAGTAATGCAACGAGCAATCACTCCCGTTCTCGCTTTATTAGCTCAGCAACTAGACCATGTAGAATATTATGTTTTGCAAAATCTGGAAGAAGATTGGATTTTAACAACTATTCGCAATCAAGCTCAGCCAGAGCGAGAAAAAAAAGTGATTTATGCTTTTGCAACTCTTCAAGATGCTGCTACTTTCCAAGGGAGTGCCGATCCAAATATCCTAGCTGTTTCTCTTCCCGTTACTCACATCTTATTTAAACTATTTCCTCTCCAACAAGTAGATAGTATTATTTTTCTAAAAACTCCTGGTAATTTGCAGTCTGGGACAGAAATCGAGCGTGCCAAGTTACAACTTTTAATTCAACAGCAAATACAACAATTAAATAAAATTCCACCTAATATTGCCTGACCAATTGCTAAGAAATTTTTGGCTCGATTAATATTTATCTCAAATCAACCGATCCCTGGTTCTCAAACAAACAATCTATAATAACTTTTTAAGATTAAGAGGCTTAGTTGCCAATTAATTGAGCTTGCTCAAAGCAGCAGCCGGAGCTTGCATCCGGCTGACCTTTGAGAGATTGTACGCAACTCGATTCTACATTATGGCTAAAGCTCAACTTTCCAGCGATCGCTTTCATCTTCAAGGAATTTATGCTTGTCCGCTTTGCCGTCACGGACAAATTTCCGCCATGCCTTTAATGGAAACTTTTTCCTGTAACTTTTGTCATCATATTTTTACGACTAACTTCGAGCAGCAAGTGCTGAAAATAGCAGATAGTCAGCTCCCTCTAGCATGGCGTTGGAATGGTAAAAATTGGAAAGGAGTCCAGCGAGAAGGCACTGAGTTAGGCTGGAGCTATTTGGGTATAGGCATTATTTTTGTCGTCTTGCCTACTGCTATCATTGCTACAGGTTCTTACTTATTTCCTCCTCTACCGGGTAGTCCTCTCTCTTGGTTACCGCTTTGGTGGACAATCTTAACTTTTTTAGCTCACCTGTTCTGTTTGATTTGGCTGATCGTCGAATACTATCAGTTTCCCATCTTCCTATATTTCAGAGCTTTGAGAAGAAGGTTTTTTGCTCGCTGGCATGCCAATTAAACAGAAGCAAATTTTAGAAATCCAAAAGGGATAATTTTAGTACAAGTCGGTCCACATAAAGCTACCATTCCAAATGAACGAAACGCTTATATTATCTAGAAGAAGTCAGGAGTCAGGAGTAAATACTGTTCCCTGTTCCCTTCTGACTTTTCCCTTCCCGTAGCGGCACTAGTTACTACCAACAGGCAAAGCTCTTCCTTCTGCTCTTTGGCGGAAGGGTTCGACTGTTTCGTTGTAGTCGATGGGAAGTACGGCGACAACGTTTTCGTGAGGACGGGGAATAATTACCCAAGTTTCCAAAGTCGCACCTTCGGTTCTTTTAACCGCTTCTATGCCGGCTGCCATAGCAGTTTTGACTTCAGAAACATCACCGCGAATATTGAGCGTAAAGCGCGCGCTACCAGCTCGAATATAGCCGACAATCGTAATGCGTCCTGCTTTTACCATCGCATCTGCCGCTGCGAGTATACCGGGAAAGCCTTTTGTTTCTATCGATCCAACCGCAGATTCAGCTGGCATAAAAAATCTCCTTAGTTTAGTTAAGAATAAAGATAATAGGGATTCTTAATTTAAAATAGATTACGAGTCTTAATTTTAGCTTTTCTTCGGATCTTTGAATATACTATGGGTGATTAGAAGCGAAATTCTTCTGCTTGTTCTGTATATTCAATGGGCAAGACAGCAACTACATTATCCGGTGGATTGGGAACAGTATAGTGGCTGATAATTTCTCCTCCAAAGGTGTTGGCTGCTGCGGCTAATCCAGCTTCCATAGCAGGTTTGACTTCTGAAGTGGTACCGCGAATAGCAACGAAGAACTGACCTCTTTCTGCTCGGTCGAAAGCAACTAGAGTGACGCGACCACCTTTTACCATAGCATCGGCTGCTGCTAGTACGGCAGGAAAACCTAATGTTTCGATTACACCAACCGCCTCTTGTTGCGGCATAATTTTACTCCTTTTATTTATAAATTGTGAGATTTTCAATTCTCAAATTTAACTATATCTTGATCGAGCTAGGTTCGTTAAGAGCAGCAATAATGCGATCGCAACCGGATTTCGGTTTTGCCCACTGGTAGCGATATTCTAAAGGATCGCCCCAACATAAACCAAGATAAATTTCCGTGCGGGCTGCGTCAATCTCTGCCCATTCGGCTTGTTGTACTAATCGCTCCACATATTCGTTGCTAATTTTTTGATGGCGATCTTTGCTAGATTGACTTCCTGGTGGACTGACAAGCCAAAAATTCATTCCTTCGGTTACTTCTCGCCAAAACGCTACAATCATTTCTTTTGCTTCGATTAAAATTTCTTTGTCTCCTAATATGGGAATTAGTTGATTATGTACTTCTGGATAACGGATAGTTTTGTCTTTAAAAGTTGAAGTGCGCCAAACAATACCCGAAACTTTATATTGCTGTTGGTATTGATGAACTTGATGGCGGAAATCCTGATAAGCAAATACTTTACTTACCCGTTCCATGTTGAGAGCCTTGGCTACGACTGGATCGTTAATTCGTTGTGCTGATGACAATACAATTCGTTTTCCCTGCCAGTTTTCTCGTAATTCTCGGTCAAGAATTTCAATGAGCTGCTCTGTTGTATAGGTCATCAGTCCAGTTAGGTTGAGCCTCTATATTATCTGCATTTTACCGTCTTTGTTATTTTGGATTCCAAATTAGTTTATAACCAGTATTTCCTAGCTAAAATTCAGGACTCGATCTTACTTTTCCTGAATAGCGATCGCTTGCAAATACTGAATTCTTTCTCGTTTCTTGTCTCCTGTGAACTCCGATTGTCCAAGGTTTTGCACTAGAGTAGAACCTACCCGTCCTAGTTTGCCAGGTTCAGCTAACTTGAGAGCTTCTGCTAATGCTTCGTACCACAGATCTGCTTCAGCGTAAATATCTACTCTCTGAGAAACATCGATCGTACTAAGCAGCGTATTTTTAACAGTCAATGGCATCTCTATAACCTGAAATTCAGATCTTGCTATAAAAGCAGTATCTGGACAACGAATGGCTATCTGCCAAAGATATTTTTTACCTGTAGTTAGTCCAGGCTGGTTCTCTGGTAAGGAGATCTGGAAAATTCCTTCTCCCACTTGTTTTGTGATTGGACTACCCAATTGTTTGAGTAAACCGTTTGACTCGAACTCAAAAAGCCTAAACTCTATTGGCGCGGAACTGGATATAAAACCGGCAAAGGTGGGATGGGAAGCCGCTGTATACCCAACATATGTTTTCGGAGCAAGGAGTGTCAGAGGAATTGCTTCACCCGGACACCCTCTAGAACCTCCAGTCCGAGAATAGTCACTTGCAGGTTTTCGATTACGCGGTGCAAAACCAGCTATAGCAGCTGGTGTCAAAAAAAGTAATAAGCCTAAAATACAGGCAGTTACTAGTCTGGGATTCATACGTTTGTAGAGCAAACACAAAACTTGAGTGTTCATAATTGTTGTTTATTTAAACTTTAAAAAAAGAGTTTTCAACCAATTTCTAAGACTTTTATCGGGATCTTTACTATTTGCTAGGGGCCAGGATATTTCACACACAATACCTTTAGGATAAAGAGGCTCCCGCTTAAAATTACCTCCTAAATTTCTTGCTACATTTTTGAGTTGACTTGTACCTTTACTTTCAGCGAATGAGTCGCTCCCAGAACCATTATCTATAATCCTGAGAATGTACCAGCCTTGGTTCTCTCTACCAGTAGCTTCGACGCGTTTGACTCCTTTGGCGTGTTTCCCGACATTACACAAAGCTTCTTCGAGAAATAGACAGAGTTCTCGCTTTTGTTCGAGACTCAAGTATTTATCATCAATTGGCTCAAAGTTACGCGTTTTTACCTTAAGAGTCTTTAAGTATTCCAGGTCGTCTCGCTCAAGCGTACTAGTGTATACTTCGTATAAAAGTTCGTGAATCGATCGTTTTAGATCGAGCTTTAAACCACTTCCCAAACGTAAACTTTCCTCTGGAGAAAGAGCTTTTAGTTTCAGATATTCGCCAATTTCTCGAATTTCGTGATTGAGTTTTTCAAGTTCCCAGAGTAGTTGTTCGTGCGGTAAATCTTGCGCTCGCATATGCCTTAAAGCATGAGCTAGGGTTTGCAATGGTCCATTATGAATAACATCGAATGTACGATCGATAGTGCGTTGGCGTTCCCTAATTTGAGACTTCAAAGCCTCATCGTGTCGATAAAATGCAAATGCACTGAGTCCTAAACCATTAATTCCTAAGATTAACAAACCTGGTACTACAGGAATCCACCATCCGCCTAAAATTAGCAAATAACTTACTCCAACTAAGCTAAAGCTAACAGCACTAACAGCTAATAAGTTCTTCCATACAGATTGAGTCATCCGACCGATAATAATCGATATAAAACCCCAAATGATAATCCACAGATATTCCCATTTATCAAGCCAGACTTTTAAAAGTGGTCGTCGATCTAAAACTGCATGAATTATTTGGGAACAAGCGTGAGCATGAAATTCTACTCCGAAAATTTGCCCGGGAATTTTCGAAGAGGCAATTGCCGAAGTATTAAAAAAGTCAGATACGCTGAAAGCATTCATCCCAATCAAGACTATGCGATCGCGCAACCAACTTGGCTCAAAATTTCCAGTTTTAATATCTTTAAGAGATAAAACTCGAAATGGTTTTCTACCACTGCGAAAATTCATTAGTATCTTCAACCCACTGTCATTCTCCCCTACATATCCCCCAGAATTTGGCAAAAAGCGAGGGATTTCAACTGTGCCAAATCGTATAGTATCGAGATCGCGTATACCAGTTTCGAGGTTAATGCCTTCAGCAAATAAATATGCTGCTGCTAACCGTAGAGAGAGGGAAAATTTGTCTTGTTTGGGATTTTGGGGATTAGTTGTCCAAAGCAGGTAACGTCGATATTTGCCGTCTCGATCTGCAATTAGATCGGAAAAACCGACTTGCTGTGGAGGTAATTGCGGAGATGGTGGAATTCGATCTCGATCTGATGACAATACCTTTTCAATACCGATGAGATTTTTATTCTGCTGAAATATCTTCACCAGTTCAGCATTACCCGGTTCAATGGGTATATCCTTGACAATATCAAGACCAATAGCTCTTGGTTTATACTTCTCCACTGTCTCGATCAGGGCAGCAATTTCCCGATCTGGGATGGGATAGCGTCCTACACTCCGGATATCTTCTTCATTGATGCCGATAACCACAATTTTGTCATCTATTGGTTCCGGAGGACGAAAACGCAAAAATGTATCTAGCGCCATCCACTCCAAAAATTGCAGCGATCCAGTTAAACGCAAAATGATGACAATTGCTAGGACTATTATTCCTGGAAGCGCTGCTTGTCGCCAAATAACAATTTCATTCTTAATTTTTCTCCTTGTCACCCATCCCATAAACCTCCGGAGCGGAGCGTCGCTTTGCTCGAGTTAAAAATTTATAAAATTAATTGTGTCAGCAGGCATATTCTTAAATTCCCCCATTCACCTTTACTGCTTGACCATTGACTGATGATTAATCAATTAATCCTTCTTCTTTGGCACGAATCTCAGTTTGAATGCGGATATTCTTCCCCTCTTTCTTGCAGTCTTCAGGATAAACACCCAGAACATCTTGGATTTTCGTCCAGTATGTACGCACTGCTCTTTCAGATTTATACATTCGTTCGGAAATAAGCCTATCTGTTAATCCTTCTTCAAATGCCAGTCGTAGCACCTCTAACCATTCTGGTTTCAGTTCTAATCCTGTTTTGATATCTTTTGTATGAGTCGCTCCTTGTAGTGCCAAGTTAAACCTAGTTAACATTTCCTGTTCGGAAAGTCCTTTATCAGCGATCGCAAAGCCACCTTGATGGTTGTCAATCTCATGTTTTATCCGCACCAGTGCCTTAACATAACTACTTTGCACCAGGAAATTCAAATTGGGACAGTTCTTGAGTAACTTTTGAAGTAAGTTAATACCTGTATCAACTTGGGCAGTCATCCCAGGTTTTTCTGGTATGGATAGATCCATAACAACAAGGTCAAACTGAGAACGAGCAATCTCCTCAGTAGCATCTCGTGCAGTTTGAGCCTTGATAATTTCTGCATCTGGGTATTGCTGCCGTAGCACATCAAGAGTTCCAGTCAGGATTAATTGGTGGTCATCTACCACTAAAATCTTCAGTTGTCTCGATTTTGGTAAATCTTGACTAATGGGCAACTTGTCAATGTTTACTTTGACCATATCCGCTTCTCCATCTGTATTAAAAGTTTTTTCAAGCGGCGATCGCTGTTGCTCGAGTCTGACATATACAGGTTGTGATATTTGATACTGCTTCCTGCTATTGCTGTAGGTAAGTGTTAAACCCTTACATTTATAAAATTGCTTTAACTAATAATTTCATTTTGGCTCAATATATTTAGTCATGATTAAACGAAATGTTAAGGAAACTAGCCGACATTAGGGCAAGACTTAATACAAATTTATAAACCACCAGTTTTCCAACTACTTGCCGATATATGTGCCTATTTTATAAGAGGTAAACCTAATAGCATATGCAGAAAAGTGTATGTTTACCTGCCTCATTTAGCAATTGATTAAGCAGAAATCTAAGCTGTGTATTTTGGAATTTTTATTTATTGTATTGAGTATCAACGGATGGAAGCTTAAGAAATAAATATGCAACAAAACAAACACTTTGACACGATTATTATCGGGTCAGGACTTGGAGGAACAACTTTAGCTAGCATCCTTGCAAAGCATGGTTTTAGCGTACTTCTACTCGAAAAGGGTACTCATCCACGCTTCACAATTGGTGAAGCCATGTTGCCGGAGAGTGCAATGTGGATGTGGATTGTGGCAGAACGTTATGGTATTCCAGAACTTAAGAATTTGACCGATGTCAAGGCAATGCGGCAGTACGTATCATCGGGCTGCGGTGTGAAGCGTTTACTCGGATTTGTGTATCACACAGAAGGCAAAAAACAAAACCCAAACCAGACACATCAACTCATCTCGCCAGACTTCGCTTTTACATCTGAGAGTCATCTTTTCCGCCCAGATGTCGATCGCTATATGGTGGAAGTCGCTCAAAGTTACGGTGCAATCTATCGTGAATCAACAGATGTAGAAGAAATCGATTTTCATGAAGATTACGTACAGGTACGAACAAAAGATGGTGAGGAATATACTTCTCGCTTCCTAGCAGATGGTTCGGGATTCCGCTCCCTAGTCGCAGAGAAATTTAATCTCCGAGAAAAACCTACTCGTTTAAGAACCAATACTCGCGGCATCTTTACCCATGTTACTAACTTACCTGCATATGATGATTGTGTACCCAAAGAAGATTTGCCAGGGTTGAGTTGTAGATGGCATGAAGGTACACTGCACCATGTCTTCGATGGAGGTTGGATATGGGTTATTCCTTTTGATAACCATAGCCTTTCCGAAAGCTCTCTTTGTAGCGTTGGGCTGATGCTCAATGGTTACAAGTACCCCAACAAAGGTTCAGATCCCGAACAGGAATTTTACAGTATCGTTGAGCGGTTTCCAAGCATTGCCAATCACCTCAAAGACCTCAAACCAGTACGTAAATGGGTAAGTACTGATAGAATTCAATATTCATCCACAAAATCTGTGGGACATCGTTTTGCTTTGTTGAGCCATTCTCAAGGTTTCATCGATCCTTTATACTCCAGAGGCTTTATTAGCACCTTTGAAAACATTCATGCTTTAGCAGGTCGATTGATAGAAGCATTAAAAGATAGTGATTTCTCTGTCGAACGCTTCGCCTATGCAGACAGACTGCAAACAGCAAAACTGAACCACAACGACCAGCTAGTCTACAATACTTTTCGCTCGATGTCAGACTTCTCATTGTGGAATGCAATGACTCAACTTTGGTTAGCTTACCTAATTCTCAGTGATGTCTATCTATTCCGCAGCTGTTTGAAATATCTATCTAGTGGCAGCCCATCAGTCTTTATAAACCTCGATCGACAGGAGCCTTATCCTATGGCACAAGCTCCTTTTGCACGAGTTTTCCAGGCTGTTATGGACGGTTATGAGGCTTTGCTAGATGAGGTTGATGTAGGAAAGATGCCTGCACAAGAAGCTGCTAATCATATGCTTTCTCTTTTGAAGCAATCCGAGTTGTTACCGCAATCAATTTATCCTTGGGGAGACCCCGCAGCACGACATCTAAATTTGGCTGCCAATCCGCAGTTAGCCGAACCATTGCTCTTTTCAGAACTAGATGATGCAGCACTAGCATTACTACAAAAATTATTGAACGTTCAAAAACCGCAATTTACATACGCGGGTTAGAGAAAAATATTGTGTTCAACTTTTGTCTAGCTAAGCTAGGAGATAATAATATGCAAATAGGGTTGCAATCTTCCGCACAATTAAAAAAAATTCCTGGACCACCTGTATTACCTATTATCGGAAGTTTGCCTTTCATCGAAAAACATCAACATCTGGCATTTACTAAGCTAGCGAAAGAATACGGTGATGTCTTCCAAATACGTGTTTTTTTCCGAAGCATAGTTGTACTCAATGGATTGAAAACCATTAGACAAGCTTTACTAAAGCAGTCAGAGGATTTTGCTGGAAGACCGGAGCTAAGCACTACCAAAAAAGTAATTAGGGGTAGGAGTATTGGAGGTAGAGATTACGGATTGCTATGGAAAAGGCATCGTGAAATTACCGTTAACGCTCTGCACATGTTCCTCGATAACAAAACAACCTCTATTGAACAGCAAATTGCAGAAGATGCTGTTGAACTAGCTAATATCTTTCTGAGCCACGGAGGTCAACCTTTTGAACCGGATATGGACATAGGTATATCTATCACAAATATAATGTCCAAACTGTTGTTCGGTGAAAAATATAGCCGCGATAATCAGGATTTAGCAGCCCTGGTCAAACTTACTCAAGTTGCAAGTCGCAATGGTGTAGGTTCCATGCGATTTGATTTTATGCCAAAACCCCCAGAGATCATTCTTCAAACCTTCCAGAAATCAATAGATGATGTCTTGGAAAGCATAGTCCTGAATAAATTAAAGGAGTATCAGGAATCGTATGACCCCAACAATTTACGAGGTATGGTAGATGCCTTGTTGAAAGCTGCTAGAGAGGTAGACGAATCAGAAAGACAAACATTGGGTCTCACCGAAGACCTGATTGTGGAAGCAACAGCACAGGAAATGATGGGTTCTGGAACACAGCCAGTTTCTCCAATAATAGGCTGGGCAATCCTTTACACGATCGCTTATCCGGATATTCAAGCTGAAGTCCAGCGAGAACTGGACAAAGTTATAGGTAAAGAAAAACAAGTGCGTTTTGAAGACCGGACGAGATTGCCATTTACGCAAGCTTGCATCCATGAGATTTTGCGACACGCTCCTTATTTTCCGACCGCTATTCCACATTCTACGACGACTGACACCACCATCAATGATTACTTCATTCCCAAAAATACACCTGTATACATCAATCTGTATAGTTTGACCCGTGACGATCGCTATTGGGAGGAACCAGAAAAATTTAACCCGCATCGATTTCTGACTGACAGCAGACAGATCAGAGAAGACCTTTTGGATAAGTACTATCCGTTTGGTCTTGGAAAACGGAGGTGCTTTGGAGAATACTTAGGTCGTCTTGAGGTATTCCTATTCTTCACCAATCTGATGCATAAATGCAAATTTGAACGGGTTGCTGGAGAGAAGTTAAGTTTTGAAAGTTTAACGGGAGCCGTTACCATGCCGAAGGAAAGTTACAAAGTTATAGTCAAGCCTCGATTCTAGACTCCAGTTAAAGTTTTATATTTTCCATAGGAGACAATAAATATGCAATTGAGATTGCAACCTTCCACAAAGTCACAAAAGATTCCCGGACCACCTGTACTACCCTTTATCGGAAGTTTGCCCTTCATAAATAAACACCAATATCTGTCATTCACTGACCTGGCGAAAAAATACGGTAATGTTTTCCAGGTACGCATATTTTCCCAACCCGTAGTTGTACTCAATGGACTTGAGACCATTAGACAAGCTCTACTGAAGCAGCAAGAGGATTTTGCTGGTAGACCGCACTTTTATACCCTACTGACTGCAATTAAGGGTAGGACTATTGGGGGGAGAGATTACAGTTTGCTGTGGAAAAGGCATCGTGAAATTGTTGGTAACGCTCTGCACGTGTTCGTTCATCACAAAAAAGCTGCCATTGAACAGCAAATTATAGAGGACTCAGTTGAACTGGCAAATATCTTGCTGTCCTATCAAGGTAAAGCTTTCGATCCAGAATTAGACATCGGTCTGTCTGTGGCAAATGTGATGTCCAAAATCTTATTTGGAGAAAAATACAGCCGTAACGATGATGATTTTATTACCTTTGTGACATGTGCTCACTATTTCAGTGATAATTCCGCAGGGAACCTAATAGCTGATTTCTTACCACAAGCCCGCGTATTTCCCAGCCAGGGCTTACAGAAACGGCAATATGTTCTGGATGCTTTGGAAAGGGTGGTTCTCAAGAAATTAAATGGCCATCGAGTCTCCTACAACCCCGAAAATCTGCGAGGGGTGATAGATGCTTTGCTCAAAGCTGCTAGAGAGGTAGACGAGTCAGAGAAACAAAGCTTGGGTCTTAGTGAAGACCTGATTGTGGAAGGAACACCACAGGAAATGATGGGGACAGGTCTACAGCCTAGTGCTCCGCTATTACGCTGGGCAATCCTTTACACGATCGCTTATCCGGATATTCAAGCTAAACTCCAGCAAGAACTAGACGCAGTTGTAGGTAGAGAGCGATCGGTGCGCTATGAGGATCGGACGAAATTGCCATTTACAGAAGCTTTTATCCATGAGCTTTTACGGCACCCACCTCATTTTCCGTTTGGTCTCCCACACGCTACAACCCGTAATACCACTATCAATGGTTACTTCATTCCCCAAAATACTCCTGTGATTGCTAATCTGTACGGTTTAACCCGTGACGATCGCTATTGGGAAGAACCGGAAAAATTCAACCCACATCGTTTTTTGTCCGCAAGGGGAGACATCAGAGAAAACCTCCTGGATAAGTACTACCCGTTTGGTCTTGGCAAACGCAGATGTCTTGGAGATTACCTAGGACGTCTGGAAATATTCCTGTTCTTTGCCAACCTGATGCATAAATGCAAATTTGAAAGGGTTGCTGGAGAGAAGTTGAGTTTCAAGGGCACACCAGGAGCTCACGTACTGCCAGAGAATTACAAAGTTAAAGTAAAGCCGCGATTCTAGAAGGAGTAGAAAGTTATGAAAAATACGCTGAAAGCATTGTCCTTCAACATTTTGTCAAACACTGTCATGAAGGATATGCCAACTAAAATAAAGAAGCAATTAAAACAGTCCTGGCTCGATAGCTCTAATACTGAAACATCACTATTTTTACAGACCACTAGGAGCAATGGATATGTTTTACCAAATTTCATCACAGAAGAAGACTTGAAATCGTTTTGCACATTTAAAACCCGTCCTGGTGATGTTTTTTTGGGAAGCTATCCCAAGTCAGGAACCACTTGGCTGGCAGAAATTGTCCGTTGCATTGTCAAGCCACGGAGTTCTGGCAAGGAAAATTTTGTGCCTCTGTTTGAGGTAGCTGATTATGAACAACTAGAAGCTTTGCCTTCGCCACGCTGCATATCGACCCATTTACCATTTGCTCTACTGCCGCACAACAACGAGAATAATGTGAAGTATATCTATATTGCCCGCAATCCAAAAGATGTAGCTGTTTCCGCATATCACTTCTTTGAGGGGATACCAATTTTCGGCTTTAAACGCTCTAGATGCACATGGGAAGAATTTTTAGAAAATTTCATGAAGGGAGAAGTTCCTGGTGGTTCATACTTCGATCATAGTTTGGGATGGTGGACGCATAAGGACGATGATAATGTACTCTTTCTCAAGTATGAAGAGCTGAAAAAGGATCTTCAGAGCCAGGTAAAAATCATTGCTGAGTTTCTTGGCTTCCATTTTTCAGATGAAGAAGCAGAATATGTTGCAGAAAGATGTACCTTCCAAGCTATGAAATCAAACTCCAATCTGCCAATTCATAAATTGACTAAATTCTTCAAAACTTCGCACTTGCGCAAGGGTATTGTCGGCGACTGGAAAAACCATTTTTCTGACGAGCAGTTAGAACAATTCCAGAAATTGTACGAATCCCGATTGAATGGGACTGGTCTTAATTTTGAATTTGAAGTGTAGTTCGCAGTTCGCAGTTCGCAATTCAGATTGTATCTAGGTTTTAAGGTTTGCATCTGTTGCTTGATTTTAGCGAATTGGTATTAGACAAGAGCAAAAAATATTTGGAGTAAGAATATGGTTCATCATCCCCCAGAACCATTCCGGATCAAAATGGTTGAACCCATCAAACTACTCGATCGCCATGCCCGTGAGGCAGCTATACGTCGGGCTAATTACAACCTGTTCAATCTGCGTTCAGAGGAAATCTTTATTGATTTATTCACAGACTCCGGTACCAGCGCGATGAGTCAGACACAATGGGCAGCAATGCTTGAAGGTGATGAAGCCTATGCTGGGGCGCGTTCCTATTTTCGGCTAGCAGAAGTTATACGTGACATTTTCGGCTTTTCCTATTTTTTGCCTACTCACCAAGGTCGAGCAGCAGAAAATATTTTAAGCACCTGTCTAGTCAAACCGGGTCATTATATCCCTTCTAACACCCATTTCGATACAGGCTATGCCAACATCCGCGATCGAGGCGGTCACCCAGTAAATCTTGTCATTGATGAAGCTCACAATCCTACTTTATACCACCCTTTTAAAGGGAATATGGATATTCAAAAGTTGCGAGACTTTATTCAAAAGACAGGGGCAGACCAGATTCCCTTTGGCATGATTACCATAACGAACAACGCCGGAGGTGGTCAACCAGTTTCTCTGGAAAATCTCCGAGCTGTTTCGCAGACCTACAAAGAATTTGGGATTCCCTTTTTTATTGATGCTTGTCGCTTTGCAGAGAATGCCTACTTCATTAAACTGCGAGAACCAGGCTATGCAGACAAAAGTCCGTTGGAAATCAGCCGTGAAATGTTTGCACTAGCTGACGGTATAACCATGAGTGCCAAAAAAGACGGCATTGTCAATATTGGTGGCTTTATAGCCATGAATAATGAGGCTCTATTCGAGCAGGCACGCCATGTGTCACTCATTTGCGAGGGATTTCCGACTTACGGTGGACTGGCTGGTCGGGATTTAGAGGCAATGGCTGTTGGCTTACGTGAAGCACTCGAGGAAGAATATCTCGCCTATCGTTTAGGGCAAACGGCTTATCTGGCAGGGCGTTTACGGGAATTAGAGATTCCAATTATTGAGCCGCCTGGAGCACATGCAGTGTATGTGGATGCTGGGCAGTTATTACCTCATATTCCCCCAGAACAATTTCCCGGTCAATCTCTTTCCGTAGAACTCTATTTAGAAGGTGGAATACGTGCAGTAGAAATAGGCTCACTGGGTTTTGCTCATCCCGATCCACAAACAGGTCAGACAGTACACCCTAAATTTGAATTACTTCGTTTGGCGTTGCCAAGACGGGTATACACGCAAAGCCATTTAGACTATGTAGCTGAAACATTAGGTAAAACCGCAGCGCGGCGCGAGCAAATACCTGGCTATCGGCTGATTTATGCACCTAAACTCATGCGCCAATTCACTGCTCAACTTGAGCCGATCTCATTAAATGGACATCCGTTACAACCATCTTTAGAACTTTCAAGCACCAAGTTTAATCAAAACTTGGAAGGTTGCGAAAAATCAACTCTTCCCAATCAAAGACATAAAACTAAGCCAAAACTAGTTTAAATCGGGGAGGTAAAAATGGAAAATATCATTATCGTCGGAGCCGGACTCGTAGGTTCTTTACTCTCTGTGTACTTGGCACGTGCTGGTTTTAAGGTAAGTGTATATGACCGAAATTCAGACCCGCGCCAGGTAAATCTGCAATCGGGCCGTTCCATAAACATAACCCTATCTGAGCGAGGTTTCCGCGCCCTAGATGCTGTAGGTGCAGGTGACACGGTACGTGAATTATGCATTCCTGTTTGTGGCAGAATTATGCACGCTCGGGATGGTGAACTAACTTATCAACCTTATGGCAACAATAAAGAAGCCATCTATTCCATCGGACGTGACGACTTGAGTAAAGCGCTGGTTAATTTTGCGCAGAAGCATGAAAATATCGAATTTTATTTCAATCAAAAATGTATCGACATTGATTTACCAACAGCTAGGCTGAAATTGCAAGACTTGCAGACAGGGGAAATCACTCAGGTACAAGCAGATAGAATTTTTGCTGCCGATGGAGCGTATTCTCCTGTACGGTACAAAATGCAGCGATTGAAACGTTTCAACTATTCTCAAGAATATCTCGATCGGGGATACAAAGAGATTATCATCCCTGCGGGCAATGAGGGCAATTGGGCATTAGAGAAAAATGCCATACACATTTGGCCACGGGATAGTTTCATGCTCATCGGTTTTCCCAATTTAGATAAAAGTTTTACCCTATCATTGCACCTGCCCTATGAAGAGGAAATTTCCCATAATTCCACTGCATCACCCGACGCTCTGCAAAATCTTTTTGAAACTTATTTCCCTGATATATGGCCGCTAGTATATCCCAACCTTGGAGATTATGCAAAAAAACCAGTGGAATCAATGATTACTATTAAATGTTTCCCTTGGAGTTATCAGGATAAAGTATTACTCATCGGTGATTCTTGTCACGCTGTTGTTCCCTCATACGGTCAAGGCGCTAATGCAGGCTTTGAAAATTGCCAGTTGTTGACGCAATGTATTGAAAAGCATCTGGGAGATTGGCAGACAGCTTTTAAAGAATATGAAACACTGCGTAAACCAGAGATGGATGTGCTTGCCCATCTGTGCTTAGAACATTTTACGGTACTTAGAAAAATGGTAGGCGATCGCAAGTTTATAGAGCGGGCAAAAATTGAAAGAAAGTTACAGGAAATGAATTCCGAATATGCATCTTTGTACTACAACATTTCTTTCACATCTATGTCCTATTCAGAAGCGTTAAGGAGCGAGCGAATCCATCAGGAGATAATTAGTGAGTTTGCAGAGAAGAATTTAAAATCGGAAGTATCTGTTTAATCTCAATCATTTTGAATATTTCTCTCAACGCACTTTCATTTATTATTTTCTATTTGTTTTTTCCTTATTCACTTAGTCATGCGTGTCAAAAAATCATCTTTAATTTGGATTGTTTAGAGAAATGATTATAGTCATAAAAACAGAAACTAATACCCTAGAAATTCAACGAATCTGTCAAGAATTACAAAGATTAAACGCTACACCCGAACAAATTGTCGGCAAGCACAAAGTTGCGATCAGTTTAGTAGGTGATACAGCAACTATTAATCCTCAACAAATTCAGCAACTTAGCCCTGCTATTGAACGGGTTTTGCGGGTTAAACAACCCTTTAAACTAGCTAGTCGAGAATTTCGCTGCGGAGAATCGAGTGAAGTCTTTGTAGAAACCCCATCGGGATTTGTCGCTTTTGGTCAAAACCGTCCTATAGTTGCAATCGCCGGACCGTGTTCGGTAGAAAACGAAGAAATGATTGTCCAGACAGCTGGGCAAGTCAAGGCAGCTGGAGCTAAGTTTTTGCGAGGTGGAGCTTATAAACCCCGAACCTCTCCTTATGCTTTCCAAGGACATGGTGAGCGTGCTTTAAGTTTACTGACAACGGCTCGTCAAGAGACAGGTTTGGGAATTGTGACAGAAGTTATGGATACAGCTGACATCGATAAAGTGGCCGAAGTCGCTGACATGATCCAAATCGGTGCCCGCAATATGCATAATTTCTCCCTGTTGAAGAAGGTAGGTACTCAAGATAAGCCAGTGTTACTGAAGCGAGGTATGTCTGCCACGATTGAAGAGTGGTTAATGGCGGCCGAGTACATTTTAGCAGCAGGCAATCCCAACGTCATTTTGTGTGAGCGAGGAATTCGTTCCTTCGATCGGCAGTATGCTAGGAATACACTTGATTTAGGTGCTATACCCGTTCTACGCACGTTGACTCACTTACCGATTATGGTCGATCCCAGCCACGGTACTGGTCAAGCAGAATACGTACCAGCAATGGCGTTAGCGGCGATCGCAGCAGGAGCAGATTCGTTGATGATCGAGGTTCATCCCAACCCAGGCAAGGCTCTGTCCGATGGTTCTCAATCTCTCACGCCACAAGAATATAACGAGTTAATGCAACAGATAAGTGCGATCGCTCAAGCTGTTGGTCGTTGTTCGCCAAGCTTTCTGAGAGCGACGGTAGATTCTAGTTTACACAAACATCGAGCGGCACGAGCAATTTGTGACCAAACTATCACTGCGATGATTTCTAAAAAGTAATTTAACAAAGAGTAAAAAAGCTATTTAGTCAGAGTGCAAACTTGAAGAGGAATTTCCAATGAATTTGAAAACCCATCACTACACAACTCAAGGTGGAGTTTGTGTATCTCGCTCCCCCATCGAAATTTTTGTGGCGGAAGCTGCGATTGAAGAGGTCTTATTACGTCTTGATTCTCAGCGCGGAGGATTGCTCAACAGTAGCTACGAATACCCAGGAAGATATAAGAGATGGGCAATAGGCTTTGTGAATCCACCCCTAGAACTTGTAACCCGTGAGAACTGTTTCACACTCACGGCACTTAATGAGCGAGGCATGGTGCTGCTACCGTATCTTGCAGAGCGTTTATGCCAGCAACCGCAACTGGTAACAGTCAAACAGGAGAAAGAGCGCGTCACTGGCTCTGTTCGACCAACAGAATGTATCTTTTCGGAAGAAGAGCGAAGCAAACAACCATCTGTCTTTAGTGTGATTCGCGAGATTCTATACGCCTTCAGTAGTTCTGAAGACGAGCATTTAGGACTATACGGTGCATTTGGCTATGACTTAGTCTTCCAATTTGAGTCCATGCCAAAGCATCTCGAACGTTCTGAAGAGCAGCGAGATTTAGTGCTTTATCTACCGGATGAACTCATTGTTGTTGACTACTATCAGCAACGTGCATTTCGATTACAGTACGAATTTAAAACAAAGCATGGTAGCACTAGTGGTCTGCCCCGTACTGGTGAAGTGATTGACTATAAAGGAAAGTGCCATATTCCAACTCGCTCCTCTGACCATGAAAAGGGTGAGTATGAGAGTCAAGTGAAAAAAGCACTTGAATATTTCCGTCGGGGTGAATTATTTGAAGTAGTTCCCAGTCAAAGCTTTTTTGAAGCTTGTCAACAACCACCAACTGAACTGTTCAGAACACTACAGCAAATTAATCCCAGTCCCTATGGCTTCATCTTTAATTTGGGTGGAGAATATCTCATTGGCGCATCGCCAGAAATATTTGTACGTACAGAAGGAAAACGTGTAGAAACCTGCCCCATCAGCGGCACGATCGACCGGGGAAAAGATGCGATTGATGATGCTGCTCAAATCCTGAAGCTTCTTAACTCCCATAAGGATGAAGCAGAGTTAACCATGTGTACTGACGTGGATCGCAACGATAAGTCACGAATTTGCCAGCCTGGTTCAGTTCGAGTGATTGGCCGCCGCCAGATTGAGCTGTACAGTCATTTAATCCATACAGTGGATCATGTTGAAGGCTTACTGCAACCCGAATTTGATGCTTTAGATGCATTTCTTACCCATCTGTGGGCAGTCACAGTCACGGGAGCACCAAAACGAGCAGCAATGCAGTTTATCGAACAGCACGAGCGCAGCCCTCGGCGTTGGTATGGGGGAGCTGTCGGATACTTAAGCTTTAAAGGTGACTTAAATACTGGTCTAATTTTGCGGACTATCCAGCTTAAAGATTCAATTGCACAAGTGCGAGTAGGTGCGACAGTTCTTTATGACTCAATCCCAGAAGCCGAAGCCCAGGAAACTTTCACCAAAGCTGCTGCCCTGTTTCAGACACTTTATCAAACTAAATACAGGAGTACCGCGTCTTCAAACAGAACTAGCGATCGCCACGTCCAAGCCAATATTAGAAAGCACGTCTTACTCATTGACTATGAAGACTCGTTTGTTCACACGCTAGCCAACTACTTCCGTCAAACTGGTGTAACAGTTACAACACTACGTCATGGTTTTTCAGAATCAGTCTTTGATACGGAATGCCCAGACCTTGTTGTCTTATCTCCCGGTCCTGGCAGACCTGGTGACTTTGGTATACCAGAGACAGTTGCAACTTGCGTAAGTCGAAAAATCCCTGTCTTCGGAGTTTGTCTTGGACTACAAGGAATTGTTGAAGCGTTCGGGGGTAAATTAGGCGTTCTCGATTATCCACAACATGGTAAATCATCTCGTATTTTCGTCACAGATACAGACTCAGGCATCTTCAAGAATTTACCTCAATCCTTTAACGTTGGTAGATACCACTCATTATTTGTTCTATCCGAGCAATTACCCAAAGAATTGAAAGTGACAGCCATTTCAGATGATGGGGTAATCATGGGCATTGAGCATCAAACACTTCCAATTGCAGCAGTTCAGTTCCACCCAGAATCAATCATGAGCCTTGCTGAAAAAGTAGGTTTGACCATCATTAAGAATGTGGTGCATATGTACGCAAAAGGTAGCAGTTTCTCAAATCTGCTGCGAAAAGAGAGTTGCAGGGGCAAAGATGCGATACAGAATGCAGTCTTGCCCATCTCCTAACTCAAGCTGATTTTTACCAGCGTTGCATACTTGCTGGATGGTTTTCTTTTATCTCTCTATCAGAAAATCTTTTCTTTGCGTACTTTGCACGCCAGTCGCTACAACGGGAAGGGGCTTACAAGCATTTGAGGTTTCCTCAAATGACAGCCCCTCGGAAACCCCCTCCAGGTTCGCCAGTTCCTTTATGCCGGGGAACCCGTCCACCGGACTGGCTCACCGCAACGCGCTAGCTCGTCTTTGCAGTAGCCTGCGGCAAGTCGCGTCTACATTACTTCAGTCCTATGTTGTGCAACGTCTTTATTATCAGCATGGCTAGGGCAAGAAGTTCAGGATTAAGCAGCTACTTTTGATCGAGCTATTCTACTGAGAATTTTGGCAAAATAACCGGATAAAGTTGCATGAAACTCATACGACTACTTTGGAAAACTTCCTGGAAAAACGTGGCTTTAGCCATACTAACAGGGATACTCAGTGGAGTTAGTAACGCAGGCCTGGTTGCTCTCATCAACATCTCTTTAACGAATACAGAAGTACCAAAATCAGTTCTCGCTAGCAGTTTCGTTGGTCTTTGCCTGTTAATGTTGCTTACTGCTGTTCCATCTCAAATATTACCTAGTATGTTGGCACAACGGGTGATTTTCAACCTACGAATGCAGTTAACTCGGCGTATTCTAGCTGCTCCCTTGCGCCAATTGGAAGAGCTTGGAAGCCCAACATTACTAGCAAGTCTGACAGAGGATGTAGAGGTAATTTCTAAAGCATCACTTTCTCTTTCCATCCTATGTCTAAGTATACCGATGTTACTTGGCTGTATGCTCTATCTAAGCTGGCTATCAGTAAAAGTGTTTTTACTGTTGGTAGTGTATATATTTTTGGGCTTCTATTTCTTCGGTTTGTTCATGAACAAAGGCAAGCATTTGTTCGAGCTTGCCCGTAAGCAACAAGATCGCTTGCTTACTCACTTCCGAGCTACTACTGAGGGCATTAAGGAACTTAAGCTACACCACCAGCGCCGTCAAGCCTTTCTCCATGAAGATGTACAGCCTACGGCTTCAGCTTCTCGACGCTACCAAGTGGCAGCAATGACAATGTTTGGGATAGTCGGGGGTTCGGCACTCCTCATGTTATTTGTTCCAATAGGACTGCTGCTCTTTGTTTTACCTTTGCTGAGTAACATCTCGATGAGTATTGTTTCAGGCTTTGTCTTGACAATGGTCTTCATGCTTATGCCTTTGCATATGCTTTCAGGGATGTTACCCGAATTAATGAGAGCTAATGTTGCTTTAAACAAGATTGAGTCTTTGGGATTATCGCTAGTCGCTCAAACAACTGAACCTGCCACTTCTCTATCCTTACACTTCATGCCTCAGCACCAAAAACTAGAGTTGATGGAGGTGACTCATGCTTATCAACGAGAAGGAGAAATAAGTTCATTTATTCTAGGGCCAATTGACTTAACATTTTCTCCCGGAGAATTGGTCTTTATTGTCGGTGGCAATGGCAGTGGTAAGTCAACGTTAGTAAAATTGATAGCCGGACTTTATATTCCTGAAAGCGGAACGATTCGGTTAGGCAGAGAAAGTATTACTGATGCTAACCGAGAATGGTATCGCCAGCATCTCTCAGTAGTGTTTTCAGATTTTTACTTATTTGACCGTCTCTTAGGATTTGAAGGCGATCGCATAGATAAGCGAACTCAACACTACCTGAAACAGCTCCAACTAGACAAAAAAGTGCAAGTAAAAGATGGACATTTCTCCAGCATCGCACTTTCACAAGGTCAACGCAAACGCCTGGCACTCTTGACTGCCTATTTGGAAGACCGCCCTATTTATGTATTCGACGAGTGGGCATCTGACCAAGATCCAATATTTAAGCAGATTTTTTACACCCAACTATTACCAGAGTTAAAGCAGCGTGGCAAGACCGTTTTAGTCATCAGCCACGACGACCATTACTTCCACTTAGCAGACCGAATCGTAAAACTAGATAGCGGCAAAATCGAGTATGACCAATACCCTATTACCGCATCACAGATGCCCTACCCATAACTTTAATTTTGCCTAACCACTTATTCCTTAACCAATACCCTAGAAACCATCATGTTTAACACAGAAGCTATCAACCAAACTAGCCAACTGCGTCTACCTGAAACACTGCTACAAATGAGCAATGGTACTTTTGTAACGCAATCAATCTACGTAGCGGCAAAGCTAGGCATTGCTGACTTACTCAAAGACGGTGCAAAAAGTAGTGACGAACTAGCAAACTTAACTAGTGTAGATGCTCAATCTCTGTATCGGATGCTGCGTGCTTTGTCCAGCATAGGTATATTTGCTGAAAGTAATAACCGACAATTTCAGCTAACGCGGCTTGGAGAATGTCTCCAAACTGATACTCCAGGTTCAATGCGTGCTTTTGCGATTATCCTTGGTGAGCCTTGGTTCTGGCAAGTGTGCGGAAGCTTGCTCAATAGCGTAAAAACAGGAAAAAATGCGTTTGAGAATGTCTTCGGGATGGAACCCTTCCCATATCTGGTACAGCACCCGGAAAGAGCACAAATCTTATCCGAGGCAATAAATGCTTTTACCTTATCGATTATCCCTGCGCTGCTCGCTAGCTATGACTTTTCAGCGAGCGGCAAAATTGTCGATGTTGGCGGCGGACAAGGCACTCTCATTGCGGAAATCCTCAAGGCAAACCCAACAATGAAGGGTATCCTCTTCGACCAACTAACCGTTGCTCAAGGAGCAAAACATTTTATCGAAGCCAAAGGAGTTGCAGAGCGCTGTGAAATTGTAGGAGGAAACTTCTTGGAGTTCGTGCCAAGCGGGGGTGATGCCTATATTTTGAAGCACATTCTCCATACCTGCGATGATGAGAGCGCACTCACCATTCTCAAAAATTGCCATCAGGCGATCGCCGAAAATGGTAAGCTTATCGTTTTCGAGGCGGTGATACCACCCGCCAACAAGCCATCTTTAAGTAAGTGGTTCGATCTGCACATACTTTTGATGGGTGATGGTCGTGAGCGCACAGAAAGCGAATATCGAGAGTTGTTAGCTGCGGCTGGTTTTACGGTGAGGAAGGTTGTTGCTACTCAGGCTCCTGTAGATGTTATCGAAGCAGTGAAAATCTAAATCACTCTTACACATAGCTTGTCGAATTGATTTCTAGAATTTATTATCACTCAGCTACCCGTTAAACTACTGAATACTTTTTTAGGTAGATCGCTGTGACAACCTCTATTTTTCATTGCTTCAAATCTTTACGCGATAGTTTTGCTTCATCTAGCCAGTGTGCTCTGATTCCCTTTGTGACAGCAGGAGATCCGGATTTAGAGACAACGGCAGAAGCCCTACGAATCTTAGATCGTAATGGTGCCGACATGATTGAATTGGGCGTTCCCTACTCAGATCCTCTGGCAGATGGTCCTGTGATTCAAGCAGCAGCAACCCGTGCCTTGCAAAAAGGAACCAAATTAGAGCAGGTGCTAGAGATGGTTGCATCTGTTAGTCCCAGCCTCCAAGCACCTGTGATTTTATTTACTTACTACAATCCAATCTTGAATCGAGGTGTTGAACAATTCCTGCAACAACTAGCTCAAGCTGGCGTGGCAGGTCTAGTAGTGCCTGATTTGCTACTGGAGGAATCAGAAAAATTGCTACAGCTAGCGGCTAAGTATGGGATTGAGGTGATTTTATTGGTAGCTCCTACCAGTTCTAAAGAACGCATTGGGGCGATCGCACCACTGCGAAAAGCACTGAAAGTACGAACCATTTTTAACCTACTTGGCCCTTTAATCAACCCTTTGCGACCAACAGGACAGGTTGTTGGTGTCAACGAGCCAGCAGTCGTTGAGACTTTTGCTCGAGTTTTACATCAACTGGGAATTCGTCGGGCGATCGTACTTCACGGACGCGAAAAATTAGACGAAGCAGGGTTGGCAGATAAAACTGACTTGGCTGTATTAAACCCAACTCCAACTAGTGAACTACGAGGTGGAGATGTCCGAGAAAATGCGGAAATTCTCAAAGCCGTCCTGCAAGGCAAAGGTAGTGAAAACACTGCGCTTCCTGCGCGGGAACGGGGCTTACAAGGGGCTGAAGTAAATTCAGCCCACAGCCCCTCACCAAGTTCCCGCGCCCAGCGCACTCAAGCACAACAAGATGTAGTCGCTTTGAATACAGCTTTAGCACTCTATGTCGGCGAAGTGTTAACCACTTCAGATGATTTTAATACGACATATGCAAAAGGGGTAAAACTGGCTAAAGATATCCTCCAAAGTGGAGCTGCTTGGAGCAAATATGAACAGTTAGCCCAATTTCTGCAATAGAAATAGATCTAAGCTCAAGCATTTTGTACTAGACACTAGACAATAGCTAAGTGATACGTACAGGGTGCTGCAAAAATACATTCCTGTTTTCAAACAGTTTTTCAACACAACCCAATAAGTTTTTGATTTTGAACAAGTGGAAATAGAGACTCAAAAACCTCACTTGCAGTGGTTTTGCTGTCTTTACTTAACATTTTCTCATTTTTTGAAATTGACAATTCATAACTCATAAAAGCCTTGAGGAGGAATTTTACTATGTCAGAGCAAATCAGAAATATCGTCATTGTTGGTGGTGGTTCTGCAGGTTGGATGACTGCATCATATTTAAGCAAAGCTTTAGAGCGAAATGTTCAGATTTCTCTGGTTGAGTCTTCTAACATTACAACCATTGGAGTTGGTGAGGCAACTTTTAGTACCATTAAGCTATTCTTCGATTTTCTCGGTTTACAAGAGCGCGAATGGATGCCAAAATGTAATGCCAGTTACAAGATGGCAATTAAGTTCGTCAACTGGAATGTACAAGGAAGACACTTCTACCATCCTTTCCAAAGATATGAAAAAGTAGAAGGTTTCGATATCGCAGAATGGTGGCTGAAAATGAAGCGTGGCGAAGAGCCATTTGATTATGCCTGTTTCCTCATCCCATCACTATGTGACAATCAGCGTTCTCCCAGATATTTTGATGGCACAGTTTTTGACGATAAAGTTCAAGACTTATTCTCCCGTGAGTCTATGCCAAACAAAGGTGTACTGGCAGATCATAAGGTTCAAATTCCCTACGCTTATCACTTTGATGCCAATTTGCTGGCAAGATTCTTAAAAGACTATGCCAAGCAAAGAGGTGTGACACAGATTGTTGATGATGTTGTAGATGTCAAGCTCTCAGAAAATGGCAGCATCGATCGCATTATCACCAGAGAACATGGCAATATCAGTGCAGATCTATTTATAGACTGTACTGGTTTCCGCGGTCTTTTGATTAACAAAGCTCTTGGTGAACCATTCATTTCTTTTTCCGAGTCTCTGCTGTGCGACAGAGCGATCGCCATGCAAGTACCAACCGATATTAAGAAGGATGGCATCAATCCTTATACAACAGCCACTGCGCTTTCGTCTGGTTGGGTTTGGAACATACCTTTATATGGCAGAATTGGTACGGGATATGTTTACTGCAGTGAGTTTCTTTCAGAAGAAAGGGCAGAACAGGAATTTCGCCAGCATTTAGGGTTAGCTGCGGAGAATTGTAAGGCATCGCACATTAAGATTCGGGTGGGACGAAACCGCAACTCATGGGTGAAAAACTGTGTGGCGATCGGTTTATCAAGTGGGTTTGTGGAACCATTGGAGTCTACTGGCATATTCTTTATTCAACACGGTATTGAAGAGTTGATCGCCCACTTCCCAGACAAAACCTTCGATCGGGAATTGATTAAAAGCTACAACAAAACTATCGCTGAGTGCATAGATGGCGTTCGTGATTTCTTGACGCTCCATTATTGTGCTAGTGATAGAGCCGACACGCCGTTTTGGAAAGCAACTAAGCACGAGATTGTTGTTCCGGAAGAATTACGCGAAAGATTGAGGTTGTGGAAAACTCGATTGCCAAATAGCAAGAACATCAATCCGAATTATCATGGCTTCGAGTCTTACTCTTATTCTGTGATGTTGCTTGGACTCAATTATGTGCCTCTCAAGAGTCTGCCTGCTTTGGATCGTATTGACGAACAAAACGCCATTCTTGCATTTCATGCCGTTAAGGCAAGAGCTAATCACTTGAGTGCTACTTTGCCATCACAGTATGAATACTTAACTTACGCGATCGAGTCTCAAGAGCGATCCGAGTATCTGAGCGAAAATGGACCTTTTTAAGGGGGAACAGAAATCAAAGTCCCCCTTTTTAAGGTGGATTTAGGGGGATCTAAAACTTTTTGCTACCGACAAGAGGACTTTTAAAACATCCTCTAAACCAAATAATGATTAATTGTCGCAATGAATAAAATACCTAATTCTACCAATAGGGTGTGGGTTACTCACTCTACTTCTTCGGCTTTAACTCCAACTACTGTTGCCCTTGGGAAATTTGATGGTCTGCATCGCGGGCATCAACAGGTAATTCAACCTATTTTGAATCAAGTTAGCAAACTTCTGTTTGCTAACGGACATACTTACTCAACAGTTATCAGCTTTCATCCCCATCCACAGGAGTTTTTTACGGGGAAACCCTATACTTTGTTAACACCCTTAAAAGAGAAAGTGCAACAGCTACAAAATTGGGGAATAGAACAGCTGATACTACTGCCATTTAACAGGGAAATGGCTGCTTTGAGTCCGCAAGATTTTGTCGAAAAGATTTTGGTGCAACAACTGCACACAGGCATGATTAGTGTGGGGGAGGATTTTCGTTTTGGAAAGCAACGGAGTGGAACTGCTATTGACTTACAGGCGATCGCAGCTAAATTCGGCATCCCTGTTGTCATTATCCCTAGCTACACTTGTGAAGGCGAACGTATTAGCAGTTCTTGTATTCGCCAAGCTTTAAGTGAAGGCAACCTCTACCGTGCTAAGTTGCTGTTAGATCATCCTTATTACCTTACAGGAAAAGTCGTTAAAGGACAGCAACTGAGTAGAAACATCGGTTTTCCCACAGCCAACATTCAGCTACCGCTTAACAAGTTTTTACCTCGGCATGGTGTATACGCTGTAAAAGCCTTCATTGTAGATGAAACCACAAATGCTTCTCCTGTACTCGAACACCTTTTACCTCTTGGGGCGGGAGTGATGAATATTAGCTATCATCCTACAGTTAATGATAGTTATCAATTATTAGAATTACACCTGTTAGACTGGTCAGGCGATTTATACGGAAAAACCCTGAGAATACAACTTGAAGAGTTTTTGCGACCGGAACAAGAATTTTCCTCGTTGCAAACCAAGAAAGCCCAGATGACAGCCGACTGTGCCATAGCCAGTTCTTTGTTGATGGCGAACCAATTCAATGACTGTGAGACAAGGTTTGTCGCTTAATATGGCGTAATCCTAGTACTCAAACAACCCAAAATTGACGGGTGAAGACAGACGCGGAGAATGTTTAACACTGCGAAAAATCTTTTGAACCGATATGTCCCCCGATTAATCGCGAACATCTTCACATCAAGGAGTACTCAATATGAGCATCAACCTCCAATCATTGCAACAAAATCTGTGGCAAGTTTCTTTGCGAAAACAACTTCAATTTCGTTGGCTCATTGGTTTGCTTGTACTGGGAGGGATTGCAGGTGGGGGATTTAGCATTTACCGCGCGATCGCGCCGTCTCAAAACGTGCAAAGCCAAATACTGACGGCTCCGGTGGAGCAACGGAGTTTACCGATTACTCTGAGTGCCAACGGTACCGTTAAAGCAGAGCGCACGATCAATCTAAGTCCAAAAGGCGCAGGCTATCTCAAACAGTTGCTTGTCAAAGAAGGCGATCGCGTTCGTCAAGGGCAAATAGTTGCTTATATGGACGACTCCAATTATCAGGGACAGCTAATTGAATCTCGTGCCCAGTTAGCGCAACAGCAAGCGAATTTGAAGAAGCTTTTAAACGGTAATCGCTCGCAAGAAATTGCTCAATCGGCAGCCCAGTTAGCTGAAACGCAAGCCAAATTACAACAATTAGAAGCAGGTAATCGCTTTGAGGATATTTCTCAAGCACAAGCTCGGTTAAACCAAGCACAAGCCAAATTGCGACAGGCGGAAGATGATTTACAGCGCAATCAAGAGCTCTTCAAGTCAGGAGCGATTTCGCGACAAACCTTGAATCAGCGACGAACGGATCGCGATAGCGCTCAAGCGCAAGTCAACGAAGCCCGAGCCGCTTTGACTCTTCAGCAACGAGGAGCTCGTCCCGAAGAAATTGCTCAGGTGCGAGCGCAAGTTGAACAACACCGACAGTCCCTGAATTTGTTAAGAGCTGGAGCTCGTCCGGAAGATATTGATGTAGCACGGGCACAAGTCGAGTCTGCACGAGGCAAACTACAAACAATTCAAACTCAAATTAATGACACGATTATTACTGCGCCGTTCGATGGCGTTGTGACGAAAAAATATGCCGATCCAGGTTCGTTTGTCACGCCAACCACAGCCGGAAGTGGGGTAGAAGGAGCCGCCTCGAACTCGATTTTGACATTAGCTGCAACGAATCAAATTGTGGCAAATCTGGATGAAGCCAATATTCCTCGAGTTCAAGTTGGACAGAAGGTGAAAATCAAAGCTGATGCCTATCGCGATTGCACCTTTGCAGGAAAAGTCAGTCAAATTGCAGCACAGGCATCTACCGTTCAAAACGTGACTAGTTTTGAGGTCAAAATTGCCTTAGAAGAAACGGCACAACAACTGCTTAAAGCAGGCATGAATGTAGAAGTCGAATTTCAAATTGGGCAACTCAATCAGGCGATCGTGGTTCCGTCAGTTGCGATTGTACGGCAGGAAAATGGAGCGGGTGTTTATGCGATCGCTCAAGACAAAAAGCCGATCTTTCAACCAATCGAGATTGGCACTACGGTTGGCGATCGTACCGAAGTCAAGTCTGGACTCACAGGGAATGAACAAGTCTTACTCAGCTTTCCACCTGGAATGCAGCCAAAGTCAGAATTTCGAGGACCGTTTGGCAATCCTAGCGGCGAAAATAGCAGCCCATAGCCAAATTAAGAAGGGTGTGGGGTGTAGGGAAAAGAAACCTTTTTCATGCTTGGTGGTGAGGCAGCGCGGTCTACCCTACCCTACGGGTTCTCCGAAGCCGAACCCCGAAGGGCTGTACGAAGTTCATAGGGACTGCCCTCTGCCTTATTTTCAAGCCAGACGCCCATGTGATAAATCACACAACGAGAGAATGAAAAGTGTTTTTCCTTCTGCCTTCTGGAGGGGCTGTGGGGCGAATTCAGTTCGCCCCCTTGTAAGCCCCGTCCCTCTGCCTTATTTTCAAGAAGATTAAGCCAATGAAAAAGTTAACTGGGAAATTAACACAGCAGATATCGTTGACTGAAACTTTAGGAATTGCAACTGAAGCACTGTTGAGCAATAAGCTTCGCACTGGATTGACGATGCTTGGTGTGATTATTGGAATCACATCTGTGATTTCGATTACTTCAATTGGACAAGGCATTCAGAAAAGTGTTGAGCAGCAGATTCAGGCATTGGGAACGGATGTGCTCCAAGTATCGGCAGGTGCTGCCAAAAGTGACAACATCGTGCAGAGTGCAGGAACTTTGAGCACCTTGACGTGGGAAGATGCAAAAGCCATTGCCAAAGAAGCCCCATCTGCCAAACTTGTCTCAGCAACTTTGCAGCAACCCGCGCAAGTAGTATACGGTGGAACGAATACAAATACCACTGTCTACGGCACTGACTTAAACTATCCCGATGCCCGCAATACCCATCCACAGATAGGACGCTATTTCAATCAAGAAGAACTGGATAGCTCTGCCCAAGTGGTAATTCTCGGTCCAACCGTGCAACGAACCTTGTTTGGAAATAACCCTGCGTTGAATGAGAAAATTCGCATCAAAGGCGAACTTTATCGCGTTATCGGCATTATGGAAGTCAAAGGCAATCAAGGGCCTGTCGATCGCGATGATGCGGTTTACATTCCCCTGACAACAATGTCTGCCCGCATAGTTGGCAATAATGCTCTCGCAGGTATTTCTGTCAATACAATTTATGTCAAAGGAGAAAATCAAGCTGCTCTTGTTGCTGCCCAATTTCAGGTAGGAAATTTACTACGGTTACGGCATAACATCTACAGCCCTAAAAATGATGATTTTCGCATCAGCAATCAGGCTGATATTATCAGCACATTCACGACTGTTGTTGAACTACTCACACTCATGGTTGTTGCGATCGCGGGTATCTCTCTGCTCGTAGGTGGCATTGGCATTGCCAACATTATGCTAGTGTCTGTTGTCGAACGCACTCGCGAAATCGGCATTCGTAAAGCCTTGGGTGCGACTAATTCCGCAATTTTGATGCAGTTTCTAGTCGAAGCGATCGCGATTTCCACTATTGGAGGTAGCATGGGTGCGGGTGCGGGAATTCTTATTGCCTGCGTTGCTTCTGTACTCTTCAAATTCCCTTTAGTTATCTCAGTTTGGTCAATTGGAGTTGGATTTGGTTTATCAGTGGCCGTTGGGTTAGCTGCTGGTGTCATTCCGGCGCGAAATGCCGCTAAGCTCGATCCGATTGCAGCGCTTCGTAGTGAGTAACTTTCCTTAGAGGTGTTCGATGACAACGATGATTTGGATGGAAGGAATTACTAAAACCTATCAATTGGGAGAAATTACCGTTCCGGTTCTCAAAGGAATTGATTTAGCCATCGAAGAAGGCGAATATGTTGCCATTATGGGCGTATCTGGTTCGGGAAAAACAACACTGATGAATATTTTGGGCTGTCTCGATCGCGTCACGAGTGGACATTATGTTTTTGAAGGCAATAACCTAACCACGTTTAGTGACGAGCGACTTGCCTACATTCGCAATCAGCGTATTGGATTTGTATTTCAGCAATTTAATTTACTTCCACGTGCCACTGCACTAGAAAACGTCATGTTGCCGATGGTGTATGCCAATATCCCGAAATCGATTCGCCGAGAGCGCGCCAAGAAAGCGCTGATTCTGGTTGGCTTAAGTGAACGGCTTCATAACCGTCCGAATCAGTTATCAGGAGGACAACAACAGCGAGTTGCGATCGCGCGAGCACTCGTGAATCATCCAGCGTTAGTATTAGCCGATGAACCGACTGGCGCCTTGGATACTAAAACCTCTCAAGACGTGATGAATCTCCTCACCGAACTCAATGAGCAAGGCATTACAATCGTATTAATTACACATGAACCGGCTATAGCCGCTCAAACGAAAAGAGTGATTCGCATTCAAGATGGGGTGGTTACGCCCAGAACTTCAGTTCTGGGCTAATAGCGCAAGTCCGCTCAAGTGGACTGAAATATGTAGCGAGTCTACTTCCGTAGACTTTAGCTATTAGTAAGGGGCTGTCCCCGCCCTTCGAGGGCGGGGCTTGTACGCCCCGTCAGAGAATTGATTCTCTGGCGGGATGGCTTCCATGACATTTGATATTATTACAGCCAATTGCCAATAATAATAAACGGTGCCCAATAATAGGGATTATCATATTGGTTGTTAATTTCTGGTCTTCTTTTCGCCTCAATTAGTTTGATTTGAGCAGCTTGTAAAGCTCGTGCTTTACTCATTCCCGGTTGGCGTAACTTTCTATAAAACTCTGCCACTAAATCTGCTGTTGATTCATCTCCTACAGACCATAATGAAGCCATAGCACTTCTCGTACCAACTTGTAAGGCTACACCCGCTAAACCTAATGTAGCGCGCTCGTCTCCTGTAGCAGTTTGACAAGCTGTTAATGATAAAAGTTCGATTGAATTAGAACCGCCACTGACTTGAAGTAAGATATTTTCTAATTGATTAATGGTGAGTTTGCTATTGTCTCCGGCAACGATAAAAGTATCTTCTGGAATTGTACCAAACTGACCGTGAGTAGCTATGTGAATAATGGGGTAAGCTGTTTTTTCGAGTTCTTTTTCTAAATTTTTGAAATCAAATTGTTTATTTACAAGCTGTTTGCTCTCGGGAAATTGCTTTTGAACTTCCTTGATTTCTATGGGAACGCTGGTTAAGGCAGGGAATTTTTGTTGATCAACTGTGGCTTCTCTACTCACACCTAAGATTAAAGCTCGACTGGCTTGGGTATTTAGTTTTTTAGGCGCTGTTAAACGTAAACTAGGGCTGATAGCAACGGCATACTTTTCTATTAAATATTTCTTTTCGTTTTTGTCATATAGTGCTGCCATAGGCACGTTACGTAAAAATCCATCTTGAATAAAAACAATGGTTTTTATTTGGTGTGATTTTAAATCAGCTTCTAAAGGACGAACGATCGAATCATATAAATTTTCTGCCAAGGTTGTGTCATAGTTAATTGACACTAGTCCTTGGGTCAAGCTTTCGCGGAATTCTTCGATTCGATCTCTAAAATCTTCTCGCTTCTGATTTATCCAGTGTAACCGTTGTTTATTATTTGGTAGACTAAGAAGAATTGCAGTGCTATCTTCTAGAATAATTGAGCTAAAAACCGCAGTATCTTCTTGGATAAGTTCGTCAACTTTTCGATCGTTGAGTGCAGTGAGTATACAATCATTACCAAAATAATTTTGTAATTCTGCTAGTTTCAAAGAATTAATTGTTTCAAGGGCGCTATTTAGTTCTTTAAGACGATTTTCGCTGCCCAGCGATCCTAGCGAAGCTAACTCAAGTTGGAAATGTGCTAACTGGCGATAGATAGGCTCAATAATATCTCGAAAGTCAAATTGAAAATCGCGGTCTGCAATCAAAATATCGCTGCGGATTTTTTCTAAGGTATTATATGCTCTTTGATAAAAAGGTAGTGCGTCTAAGGTTTTTCCCCGTGCTTGTAGAATTCTTCCTGCTTGCCATTCCCACAAGTATAAGCTATCTTTAGCTTTCAATTTTTGATCGGCTACCCACAGCGCCTTTTGGGTTAATTCTAAAGCTTGTTGGTATTCTTGACGGCATTCATAAAAATGACCGAGCGCCCCGAGCGCAAAAGATTCGGCACGAGAGTTTTGTTGTGTTTGAGCGATCGCGATCGCCTCCTTAAGCAATTCCTGTGTCTGTGTATTTGGTAAGTTTCGTGGCGAACACTGAGTTAATGGTGAAGTGAGTTTAATACCGACAGCAGGTAGATTCGCTAAATCGATAGCTGCATATACTTTATTAACAGAATCGGGTAATCTGTCCAACAGAGCTAATGCTTGCTGGATATCTGCGCTAATTTGGGCAGTATCCACTAAATTTATGGCTTGGCTACGGTAATATAGCTGAATTAAATTCAGCAGGCTTCGCATTTCACCGGGTTTGTTATCTTGCTGGCGAGCCTGTTGGAGACTGGATTGAAAATACTCCAAAGCTTGCTTGTAATTATTAGTAGCCTGTTGCTGAAATTCACTAGCTTGTGGAACTCCGCGTTGCTGGGCAGATTTAGCGCGCAAATTCCACAGTTGCGCCCGACTAACATGGGCATTACCCAAACTATTCAGTACTAAAAAGTTATAAGCTGAATTCTGAAAATTTTTCGCCTGCTCTAAATATTCAATTGCTTCGTCGTAATCTCCTCTGAGACGATAAGCTTCTCCTAAACTACCTAGCGCTGCGATTTCTCCCAATTTGTCTTCTTGTTGGCGGGCAATTTGTAAAGCACTTCCTGGCAAACACTCTCGTTTTTCTTTTGATCCACCACATAATAGCTGTATTGCTTTTTCCGGTTGTCCTAAACTACTATAAGCTTGCGCCTGTTCGGTGAGCATTCGCCCCAACTGCTGCCAGTTACCAGAGGCACGATAGTAGTCGATCGCGGGTTCCCAATAGTTCGGTGCTTCCTCACTCTCTCCTAGCTGCTGATACGCTCTTGCTAAATTTTCACTGACAATTGCTGTACTAGCAGGATTATTACTCTTTTGGTAGACATCTAAAGCTGTTTGCCAGCGGGCGATCGCGCCGCGAAAATCTCCCCCAGAGTAGCGTTCGATACCTTGGTTTACTAGTTGAGCAGGATCGGCAGTTTGAGCATTTACTAATTCTCCCACTTGCTTAGTTGTTGATGGGACATAACCCAGCCACAAACAAAATGTCAGGCTGGTGAGGAAAAGGACTCCCAAGAAGCGAAGTTTAGTTGATTTGTAAAATCGATTGAACACGGGTTCACTCCAGTAGCAGTGTGGTGTTGCTCGGGCACTTGTTCTAATGTGAAAAGAAAAAAAGTTTTTTAGAAGTACAAACTAGAGGATTTAAGTAAGTTGGCACGAAATATTTCTCGTTGAGATAAGGCAGAGGGTAGAGATAGGGGCAGCTTTTCATCTAAATGCCGGGAACTAAAGTTCCGGCTCAAAGCTCAAACCCATTGAAATGGATTAGCTTAACGAAGTCCAAGCAGGCTCCGCCGTCTCACGGCGGAGTACCTTGGACCAATCTTTTAAGTCAATTTTAACTGACTTTAGCTTTGAGATGAGGAAATTAATTTCCTGGTGGCTATGCTTAGAAAAAGGTTAAAAACTAAATTAACCTATAAACAAGCTAATTTATGTTAATTGTCCTATTTCCCCAGTCCCCTATCTTTTTATCTTCTAAAATTGTTAATTTATTGGACTTGGCAACAGTCATAGGCTGACAAGGGAAGAATGTACTCTATTAATTTGCAATCATCTGTATGTGCAGTTTTCTGCAAAAGTAGATGCGCCATAGTGTAAATAATCCATTTAAATGTGGCAATCCAATGAGCAGAAATGGTGAATGAATCTCCAAAAGAATTTTTCTATTGTGTTAATTAAGGAAGTAGTTATTCAGTCGAGATATATAAACCTAAAAACTATTTCCTAATTCCTAATCCAACTAACTGAAATTTTAAGGAGAGAACGATGAAATCCTATTTTTTAAGCGAGTTTTTATTCAAACTTCAATTAGCCGCAACTAGCATTGCTAACAGTATTTTAGTTCGATCGGTGCGTCAATGGTTGGAATCGCTAAAAATAACTGAAACGTCTAGTAATTGGTATTTTATCCCCGCTTACTCTGACTGCGATCGCCACACTCCCATTGGCTAATGAAATGGCTGCTGTTCTTACCTCTACGCACAATCTTGTGGCAATTACACTTTTGAATCTCGTTACTCGTGTTTATCGAAGCAGGAAATTACAGAACAAATAAAGCTATTTATGATTATTCAACTCTTATTAAAAAATTATGGTTGTATCTCTATTCTTTTTCGATTGATGATTAAGGGAAAAATAAAAGTTTTAAACTTAGCTCCAATTAAAACAAGTAAAAATTGGGGCGAGGAGAGCGTGATGAAAGTATACTGGCAAAAATTATTCATTCTGACATTTGTGTGGTTACTAAGTGAAGTGTTTCTGGGTTTTTTAGGTTTAGATGATTTAGCTGATTATGGGGAATTTGTCTTTAGTCAAAAAGTCATAGTTTTGACTATTTAACCGGAATTTTTACTTTTTTAACCTGGCATTTTACTTACATTATCAATCCTGATTTTTTTGAATTAAATATCTCTAAATCTCGCAATTAAATCAGTCGATAGTCGATGGGGACACACAAATGATCGGGAAGACAACAGGTAAGAGAAAAAATGTCTTAGCCTATGCTTCGATTTCTATATAATTCTTTACATCATACTTGGTAAGTTTTAACTTATTTAGCAAATGAGCTTGGTGCAGATGTAACGTTGTATTGTTAATACTGAGGAGGTTTTTAGCTCTTACAAATAAAATGGCTATTTCTTTAGGTAGATTGTTGATGCCTAAATTAAAGTCAACGGTAAGCTAAATTTAGTTGCGACAAAATTGTATAGCGATCGCCCCATTCAATACATTCAATAGGAGTAGTAATAACCTTAGAGCGTTTGGATTGTGTCGCAAAAACTTTTTAAGAAGCTCGGAAATGGGCGATAAAAATAGGACTATGCACCGATTTCAAAAATTCGAGCAAAAAATTTGATTTAAGCACCAATTTCTCCTGTTTTATCCCCTTTAAATTGTCCAATGCCTTTGAAGTATTCAAGAGGAATTTGGGATGAAGGATACTTATTGTAAGAATTGTATTTCGTTGCAGGTGCTAGTCGGGTTACTGAGTTGTCTGGGAGCGATCGCCAACATCACTACTCCCGTATTGGCTCAAGTAATTGCCGATCCCTCCCTTGGCACCGCCGTCAACCAAAACGACTCAATTTATCAAATTACGGGCGGAACAGCCGTTGGTGGTGAAAATTTATTCCACAGTTTCAGTCGTTTTGATGTTCCTAATGGAGGCGTTGCAGATTTTCTCAATAACCCAGGAATTGCTAATATCTTTTCACGAGTCACGGGGGGAACGCCTTCTGATATTCAGGGATTGATTCGCGCAAATGGTAGTGCCAATCTATTTTTAATGAATCCCAGTGGGATTATATTTGGGCAAAATGCCAGTCTGGATGTTGGTGGTTCGTTTGTGGCGACGACAGCGGAAGCTATCAACTTTGCGGATAGTCAACAATTCCAAGCAATTGCTTCTCAAGCTGCACCTATATTGACTATTAGCGTGCCTCTTGGTTTGCAATTTGGGGCAAATCCGGGAAAAATTCAAGTACAGGGGTCGGGTCATAATCTTAGTTATTCAGAAACAGACTCGACTATTCGGGCTGATGTTCTGGGACTGCAAGTGCAACCACAGAAAACTTTAGCACTTGTGGGTGGTGATGTAATTTTAGAAGGCGGTAATCTCAGGGCAGAGTCAGGAAGAATTGAATTAGGAAGTGTAGCTTCGCCCGGATTGGTAAGTCTGGCTCAGAATGATTCTGGCTTTGCTTTAGGATATTCAGATGTGCAGAATTTTGGGAACATTCTACTTTCTCAAAAAGCCTTAGCAGATGTTAGTGGTGAGAGTGGTGGCGAGATCCGGGTGCAGAGTGGGCAAATTTCGTTACGTGATGGTTCAGCGATTTTGTCTATAACTCAAGGTTCAAAATTAGGCGGAAGTTTCACCATCAACGCGAAAGACTCCGTGGAAGTTATTGGAGAGTCAGCAGACAATCGGTATGCCAGCAGTTTTTCTACTGAAGCACAAGGTAATGGCTCCACTGGAGAAATGAGAATTAACACAGGGAAGTTAATTCTCACAGATGGTGCATATATCCAAAATTATTCTTTTGCTGAAGGAAATGGAGGAAATCTTACTGTAGAAGCTTCTGATTCTGTGGATATTACAGGAAGAGGTTTGTATCCAAGTGGTTTGTATACTGGAACTACCAGTACTGGCAATGCTGGCAACTTAACGGTTTCAACTGGGAATTTAATAGTCCAGAATGGGGCGACGTTAACTACTAATACTTATGGAGAAGGAGATGCTGGCAACTTAACGGTTTCAACTGGGAATTTAATAGTCCAGAATGGGGCGACGTTAACTACTAATACTTATGGAGAAGGAGATGCTGGAAATTTAACCATAGAAACTGAACGATTCAGTGTCTTCAATAGTCTAGTAAGTACCAGTACTTTTGGAGAAGGAAATGCTGGAAATTTAACTGTTCGAGCTTCTGATTCAATAGAACTAAGTGGAGAACTTCCCGATGCAAGAGGTGGAGTTGGTGCTCCTGGAGGTTTATTAGCTCAAGTTGACTTAGACAGTGAAGGGAGGGGAGGCAACCTAACCATCGAAACCCAACGCTTAAGTATCAGTGATGGCAGTAAAGTGCAAGTTGCTACTTTTGGTCAGGGAGATGCAGGAGAATTAATCATTCGTGCTTCTGAAAT
>JADEWQ010000210.1 GCA_015207585.1 Pleurocapsales cyanobacterium LEGE 06147
ATACATTTTAAGGATGGATATAATTATGCTTTTTAGAGATTACAGGCGATTAAAATCGCTACCTCGTCTTCCTCTCTGCTTTAAAAAGACAGAGCTTCCCACTTCGCAGTTTCTCGGGTGATTAATTCAACGTATCATGTCATGCCGATTATTAGAATAATAATCATTCTCAATTTATCGTGGTTGGCGCAAATGTAAACGATCGCCCCTTTTCACTCTGGAAAAAAACTCTGCCGAATCTCATCAACCGGAGTACGATTTTGATAGTATGCTTCTAATTCCTCCGAGCTAATCGGATTCTCCGTGGGATTTTCAAAAAACGCTTTTACCTTGATATAGCGCCGTAAACCTTCTTATCAATCGTGTTAAAGAAGAGACTTTCGAACCCGAGCCGCTCGCGATAAATTGTGTTACATTCGACGGAAAATTACGACAAATCTTGTATCGTTTTTTAATCTAATTGTCTTGTCAATTTTTGGTTCATTTTACCCTATATACCCTTGCTGATATGATTGCACGACTACAGAGATCGTTTACATTTGCGCCAATAAACCTAGATCGGCAAAGGTGGGCTTTTTGGTTTGGTTTAAGTCTTATCTTTGCTGCTGTCTATGGTTTGTTAGGGTTGAAGCAAGGTTTCAGTGGTGAATGGATCGTTCAAGATGATGCACGACAGCACGTCTTTTGGATGTTGCGTTTTGTCGATCCAGAATTATTTCCTAACGATTTAATCGCTAATTATTTTCAGTCGGTTGCTCCGGTTGGCTATACTAAACTTTATCGTCTTGCAGCTGTCATTGGAATTAATCCCCCGATCTTTAACAAGCTACTACCGCCGGTTATCGGATTAGTTGCTACCTGTTATTGTTTTTTACTCTCTCGCCAAATATTTCCCATTCCTATTGCTGGTTTTATCGCTTCTTTGCTATTTAATCAAAATTTGTGGCTAAAAGATGATGTGATCTCAGCCACTCCCAGAGCATTTTGTTATCCTCTCTTACTAGCATTTTTATATTATTTGACTAAAGATTCTTTATTACCTTGTCTGGGAACGATCGCCTTGTTAGGTATTTTTTATCCCCAGTACGTTTTTATTTGTGCAGGAATGTTGCTCTTGCAAATATTTAAATGGCAGGGTAGACGCTTTCGTTTTTCTCGCAATCTCGATGATTATTTTTTCTGTGCGATGGGTTTGGGAGTATCTGTTGCCATAATGCTACCCTACGCACTCCACGTTTCCGAGTACGGTCCTGTAATTAATCTCGAACAAGCAAGACAACTACCGGATTTTTATCCCCAAGGGCGATCGGCTTTTTTTAGAGACAGTAATTGGGAATATTGGTTTGAAGGGGGACGAAGCGGTATGTTTCCCAAATCTCTCTTTACGCCAGTGACGATGATTTTTGGGCTTTTCTTACCAGTTTTACGCTTATTTCCCCGACAGTTTCCGCTGCAGAAACAGATAATGCCTAAAATTACTATCCTACTGCAATTGTTAGCGCCCTCTATCACCATGTTTTTTTTGGCTCATGCAGTTTTATTTAAATTGCATCTTCCCAGTCGCTACACGGCATATAGTTTTCGGATTATTTTTTCTATTGCTTCTGCAATTGTCTTGACTCTTATTTTGGATCGACTGCTGCGTATAGTAAGTAGTAACCTATCTTCTCTCAATTTTAAAAAGCTGGGACAAACAGTCTTGGCTCTATTTTCGATTGGCGCGATCGCAACAGCAGTTATTTTTTATCCTTCTTTTGTCGACACTTTTCCCATGACCAAATATAAAACGGGAGAAGCACCGACCCTATATCAATTTTTTCAACAGCAACCGAAAGATATTACGATCGCATCTTTAACTGCAGATACAGATAATATTCCTACGTTCGCTCAGCGTTCTATCCTCGTTGGTTACGAATATGCTATTCCTTATCATTTAGGATATTATCTTCCTTTTCGTCAGCGAGTAATCGATTTAATTCAAGCGCAATATAGTACGGATCTAGCAGAAATCACTAAGTTTATTCGCAAGTATGGCATCGATTTTTGGATTGTAGAGGAATCTTCTTTTGTACCAGAATATATAGATGGTAATCGCTGGCTTAGTCAACATCAACCAGTTGCTCAACAAGCAGTAGAAAGTTTACGGCAAAAAAAAGTCCCTTTGTTAACCTCTTTTAAAGAGAGTTGTTCGGTGTGGCAAGATAACAGTTTTACTGTGATTTCTACTAGTTGTATATTGTCTAGTTCTTTTTAATGAAAACAGTTTATGACGCTATTGTTGTAGGTGGCGGGATAGTAGGTATGTCAATTGCCTATCATTTAGTACGCCAAGGTGCTAAAACTCTATTATTTGACCGTACAGATATCACTACAGATGCTGGAGCAGGAATTATTTCTCCTTACACGAGTCGTTTTCGCTCAGAAGTAGAGTTCAATTTTGCGCTAAAAGCAAGCGGATAAACATTTTTGATATTCCGTTTCGCATATCAGCATCGGATTTTAGTGCATCGAATGAAAATTTCCTGGAAAAAATTGCTAGTTAAAACTACGGTTTGGTTGTTAATCGAAATTTTCCTCAAATTTCTAGGACTCGACGACATCGCAGATTATAGCGAATTTATTTTTGAGAAGAATTCGATCGTTCATAGCTCTTAAGAATCATTAAAAGCGATTGCTCTAAAGTTTTAACTTTCGGACGTACTAAGCTCATCCACTTTTAACTATTCGTGAGCGAGCAGTTCCTCATTTGCAGCAATAGGACGGAGCGAAGAAACCTACGTCGCCAATTTTATTTTTTTTTGACGCTCCATGCAGTTAGAAATTTATAACCAGCAATAGAGGTAAAAACCTAGTTCGTTTTGTCAGTCTAAAGTTAAAAGATATTTAATTAAAATAAGTTTTAGCCATGATTGAAACTCCACCCCGTCCCAGTCCACCCACACCGGAGCCTACTCCTAATCCGGTACCAGAACCGATCCCCCAACCAATACCGACTCCCGAACCTCAACCCGTACCGGGACCAATTCCCCAGCCAGTACCGACTCCCGAACCCCAGCCTATACCGGGACCAGATCCTCAACCCATTCCGGAACCGAAGTAGTGAAATTTATTAGAATTGGGGGCTTAATAAACAGTCGGGCTATTGATTTAAGCTGGGATAGTAAAGCAACTGGGAACTGGGAATTACCCGAGCCATAATTCCCTTCGTATCCCGTTTGGGTTGGTAGCTACAATCGATAAGACATATCGATACGCGATCGCCGTAGGGGTAAGGTCTATCTTACCCTTACAAAAATAAAATAAATATTTCGGCTAAATTATTGTTTCTAAATAAGTAAATAGAGGGAAAAATTAATTAAATTATATTTCCGATATTTGTGATTAAAATTACTTATTTTTTTGCTAAATATCGAGGAGACATTTTAAGTCGAATATTAACTTAATTATAACTTGAGATAGAGGATGAAATAAAAGGGCAAAATTAGACTAAAAGAAGAGTCAATCAGAGGATAATTTATTATGGCAAGTAACGAAGATAAAGATAAAGATAAACGTGGATTTGCGTCTATGGACGAAGAAAAACAAAAAGAAATTGCCAGCAAGGGCGGTAAGGCAGCCCATCAAAAAGGTACTGCCCACGAGTTTTCATCGGAAGAAGCTAAAGAAGCTGGCAAAAAAGGCGGTGAAACTGTTAGTCAAGACCGCGAACATATGTCTGATATTGGACGCAAAGGTGGTCAGAGTAGCCACTAAATAAAATAGTTAAAATAAAATTTATTTGCTCAGCCTATTTTTTGAGTTTTTTGATAGAGCAGGAATTAAGAAAAGACTAATTTCTGCTCTAAATTTCATTAGGTATAAAATCAAGTATCTCTTAATTATGTTTTATTTATATACTGAAAATAATTAGTTTTAATATTACTTTAAAAAAAGCGAGCGCTAAAATATTTTTAAATCCAATTATGAAGACTGAAAAAACTTACATTTGCTGGTTTGAAGATTTAAATTCTGAAAATGTTGCTCTTGTAGGTGGTAAAAATGCCTCCCTTGGGGAAATGATTCAGTCTCTCCAAGAGGAAAGAGTCCGCGTACCTAACGGTTTTGCCACCACAGCGGATGCTTACTGGGAATTTCTACAAGCTAATGACCTCAAAGAAAAAATTCAAGCTCATCTCGATGAACTAGAAGCCGAAAAACAATCCTTAGAAAAAGTAGGAAAATCGATCCGACGGCTGTTTCTTCGCGCTTCTTTTCCCGAATCTGTTGCCGAGGCGATTCGTCAAGCTTATCGCCAACTCTCCCAGCAATATGAAACAAAAGAAGTAGATGTAGCCGTCAGAAGTAGTGCTACAGCCGAAGACTTACCAGAAGCCAGCTTTGCCGAACAGCAAGAGTCGTTTTTAAACGTTTTGGGAGAAGAAGAACTGCTAGAAGCCTGCCGCAAGTGCTATGCCTCTCTGTTTACTAATCGAGCGATTAGCTATCGGCAAGCAAAAGGTTTCGACCACATGCAAGTAGCTTTGTCGGTAGGCGTGCAAAAAATGGTGCGTGCCGATCTAGCAGGCGCGGGGGATAGAAACAGTTAGCTAAAATCTAGTAAAATCTGTTATAATCTCTAACTATGGAAAACAGATTTATCAAGATTGGAGCAGCAGCTAACTTGCTAGGCGTGTCAGTAGAAACGTTGCGTAAG
>JADEWQ010000030.1 GCA_015207585.1 Pleurocapsales cyanobacterium LEGE 06147
CCCTATTGTCCTCAAGTCAATCCCATCGAAAGATTGTGGCAAGAGCTTAAAAAACAACTGAAATGGTCCCTATTTGATAACTTAGATGAGTTGAGAAATTCTCTCAAGCTCATTCTAGATAATTTGATTGCACAAACAGTTACTTCCTTGACCAAATGGGAATTTATTACAGATGCTCTATTTGTAGCAAACATTTAGCTAATTCATATTAGAATGCCCATTTCCTCTGGCGATCGCTAAACAATAAATAGATAATTTAGGTAAAAATCAAAAAAAATACCGCCAGTTTAAATTTACAGGCGGTTTTATTATCAAACGTAAATTATGAAATTGAGGGGTAATATCGGTAGATACAGTATTGGGTAAGTATTTTTCTACATTGAAGAACCTACACCAGCGTAAGCACCATAGAAAAAGAGACCTACTACTGCTATTACACCCAAACCAGCTACCGTAGCTACAACCCACAAAGGAATTCTTCCTTCAGCAAACATAATGGTTACCTCCTTAATTGCTGTTAAAAATTAAATCATTAAATCTAGTTAATTAAAGAAATAACTAGAAAATAAAATACCAAGAACAGCAATTAGAAGCAGACCTAAATAAAGAGAAGTGCGATTTAGTTCAACTGGTTGTCTATTGGGATTAGTTTTTCTTTCCATTGTTTGCCCTATCTTTGAATAAATTGCATTGCTGCGATCGCTCCTAAAAAGAAAACAGTAGGAACGGCTAGAGTGTGAACGGCTAACCATCTCACCGTAAATATGGGATAAGAAACTGGTTGATTAGGACTTTGACCGGTCATAAATTTCTACCTACTTTTTTTGTCAACAACTTATTGGTTAAATTCTTTTATTCTTTTATCAGCATTAAAACGCTCGTCAAGAATAGGTAATTCTAGTCTGTCTTGAGTGAAATACTCATCAGGGCGAGGAGTACCAAAAACGTCATATGCTAATCCAGTACTCACAAATAGCCACCCTGCAATGAACAGCATGGGTATGGTAATGCTATGAATTACCCAGTAACGAACACTGGTAATAATATCAGAAAAAGGTCGTTCTCCAGTTGTACCTGCCATTAAATCTTGTCCTCCTTTAACAAAACTCTAAAACATGCTTTAAATAAATAATACGAGACTGAATGGTCGCTCAACAACTGCAACTTTCTTTAAGCTGTTTCCCCAGTTGGTTCGTACTTGAGTAAGACACCTCTTTCTCCCAGTACAAATCCTTGTTCGGGGTTAACAAAAACTATTTTATAAAAGTTAGATGGTACATTTTCTAACTCTCGATCTTTTTGCCAAGTTTGACCATTATCAAAGCTACAAAGTAAGTTACCGCTTCCACCAGCTACCCAAATTTCTTCCGGTGTCCGATAACTGAGAGACAATAATCCCCAGCTTGTAGAAGGTTCGGGATAAATTGGGTCTTCCCAATTTTCCAGATCGTCTAGCTCGCTGAACTGAATTTGACCCCCACGAGCCAATAACCACAGACGATTATCTGCGCTAAAGCCCATATTTTGTAGACGACGAGAAGAAGTCCGCTGATGAGGAGTCCATTCAGTTTGTCCGGGTTCCCAGGTAGAGTAAAAGTTTCCTCGAGCAGAAACAGCAACATAACTGCCATCGTCAGAACGATTAATATTACGTGCCACCCCAACTGCGCCTTCTACTAGTGCTTTCCAAGTTTTCCCTCCATCAGTAGTTCTATAAATTGCTCCTAAATCGGTTACCATTTCTGCCGAAGCCGAGCCTAGAGCAATAATACCGTCAGGAGCACCCGGTAGTTTAGCACTTAACGGAATACGCGACCAAGTGATTCCTCCATCTTCAGTGTGTAATAAGATGGAGGGTTTTCCTGTAATCCACCCTTCTTGTCCGTAGAAACTAATTGCTGTAAACGATGCTTTCTCCTCTCCTAAGTCTAAGACTTTTTGCTGCCAAGTATTTCCTCCATCAGTAGTCTCGAACAAAGTTGCCTGAGTACCGACTAGCCAACCATGAGCGGGATTATCGGTAAAAGCTACATCGGCAAAAGTAGCTTCTGTCGGCAAATTAATTACTTTCCATGGATTAAAGCTTGTAGAAGGTAAACCGCTACAACTTATACAAAATAAGGAAACTGTCAGTAATATTAAAATTTGTTTCAGCCTTCTCACAAATAAACCCATAAACATTCGATAACTAGTGAAAAAAAAGCAATTAGTATATATAAATCTACTTGTCGATAGAGAGACGGCTAGTTTAAAGCGTACAGACTCATAAAAAACAAAAAAGCCAAGGCTAAAGCACCGAAAATGAGAATGTTTTTTTGTCCTGGAGTGAGATTGTTGACTCCAAGACCGTAGTTAAGATTTTCGGCAAATCCAGAGGGAACGCCTTTAGCACCGATGTTAACAAACTGAGTAGTACGTGCTCCACACACTGGACAACGCCACTCCTTTGGCAAATCGGTAAATGGTGTTCCCGGAGGAATATTACTTTTATTGTCTCCCTTAGCTGGTTCGTATACGTAGCCACAGACACGACATTCATAACTAGCTGGAGCTTGTTCAGCTAGGGTTTTTTCTTCTCTTGGATCGCTCATTGCTTAATATAAAGCAAATCTTAAAATATCTTTTAAGAATTATCGCATAAATTAAGAACAGGTCGCGGAAAACCTGTTCTCGTCCTTATTTAATCAGGAGTCAGGAGTAAAATGAATTCTGACTCGGTGACTCCTTCTTCAACTAGTGCGATTCTACAGAGGAAGAAGCAGAACTTATTTGGGCGATACCCCAATCGCGGCGTAGGGCAATCGCGTCTCGTAAATAGCAGTGGACAATTTCTGACTGGGGTTTGGAAGTGTTTACCTGAATCAAAACGCGGATGCAGCGTTCTAAACTTTCCTTGACATGCATTTGTTGTAAATCTAACAAGGGAATGTTATTCCAACCAGGACGACTTCTAGCAACCGCCGCAGGAAATACAGCATCGAGATCTCCAGTAGCGGTGAAAAAAACGCAGATGATTTCTTCAGGATCGAGTTGATTGTGGGCTTCTATTTTGTCAAGTAATTCCGTTACTGCTTCTTTAATGGCTTGTTTGGTGTTCTTTGCCACAGTAGTCGCCCCACGAATGCCTCTTACTTTCCAATCCACAGTTTTTTCCTCCGCTTAATTCGCTCTGGATCTTAGCTTTAGGGTCGATATAGCCACAATGGCTGACCACAAGTCGCCAGTTCAAATTCTACCCAATTTATAGCTGCTCCAAGACCGGATTTTGCTTGACCTCTACCAGGAATCAGCCGATCGATCAAGGGTTTTGGTTCTTCGATGGTATAGCATTCTGCTTTATCGGGGTCGAGTCCGGCTAATTGGGCTGCCCAACGACGGGCATCTTCTTCTGTACCCAAGCGGTCAACTATACCTAGTTCTAGGGCTTGCTGTCCGGTAAAAATACGTCCGTCGGCAAAATTTTTGACGGTTTCTACATCTAAGTTGCGTCCTTGGGCTACAGTTTGGACAAATTGTTGGTAGCTAGTATCGATCAGTTCTTGCAGAATTTGTTCTTCTTCATGAGTTAATTGGCGATCGAAAGCCAAAATATCTTTATAAGGACCGGATTTAACTACTTTGAACGAGACACCAATCTTATCGAGCAGGCGTTCGAGATTATTACCCCGCAAAATTACGCCAATGCTACCCGTAATCGTACCTGGATTGGCGACAATGTGTTTTGCGCCCACACCGATGTAGACACCACCCGAGGCAGAAATATTACCAAAGCTGGCAACTACCTTGACATTCTTTTCTTGTTGCAACCGTTGGAGTGCAGCGTAAATTTCTTGAGAATCGCCTACGGTTCCACCAGGAGAGTCAATTCGCAACAGTAAAGCAGGGAATTTTTTCTCTTCCACAGTTTTGAAGGCTTTGAGGACTTGCTTGCGGGTTTCCGAGGCAATCGCACCTGTAATTTCAATCCGCGCTATTTGTTTTCTTGTTTTCTTTCTAAATGGCCAGACCATGAAAAGTTTTTAATACTTATGAGATTGGGTTGCTAGTTAGGCTACAATTTTTTGCTTCCTTCCATCTAGTTTGCCCGATCGCAACAGCAAATCTAAAAAATTTCCCCCTCAATTTTCGATTCAAGTTAACAAAACTATAAATTTGATTAAAATCTAAGTAAACAAAAAGCAACATTCACAAAACAGCGATCGGTCACCAGTTAATAACTGAAGACTGACGAAAAGCATATCCCCATTCCTAGTAAATTTAAAACAAATGGAACTCAGCTTCAAAAAAACTGCTATTTTCCCAAAACTTATACTATTAATCGCTCCCTTCTTTTTATGGGGAACGGCTATGGTAGCGATGAAAGGGGTAATTGAAAACACTACCCCTTTATTTATGGCGGGAGTGCGCTTATTTCCTGCCGGATTTTTAGTTTTAGCTACAGCAATTTTACTCAAACGTCCTCAACCGCGAACTTGGCAGGCATGGTTGTGGATTGCTTGGTTTGCTTTGGTTGATGGAGTAATGTTTCAAGGGTTTTTGGCAGAAGGACTAGTTAGAACTGGGGCTGGTTTGGGTTCGGTAATGATTGATTCTCAGCCCCTAGCGGTAGCATTACTCTCTAAATTCTTGTTCGGGGAAATTATTAACTTTTGGGGCTGGTTAGGACTGGGAATTGGTATTTTAGGCATTAGTTTAATTGGTTTGCCCGATAACTGGATTTATAGCTCGATCCAGGGCGATTTTACCCCTCTTTCCTTTGACTGGCATAACTTGTTAAACAATGGCGAATGGCTGATGCTGCTAGCTTCCCTTTCTATGGCAGTCGGAACCGTGACGATTCGCTTCGTCAGCCGCCATGCCGATCCGGTTGTAGCTACGGGCTGGCATATGATTTTGGGAGGAATACCTTTATTTGGCTGTTCTTTTTGGTGGGAATCCAACCAATGGGTTAATCTTCACCTTCAAGATTGGTTATTGTTAGGTTATGCAACTGTATTTGGCAGCGCGATCGCCTACGGATTATTTTTCTATTTAGCCTCTGAGGGGAATTTAACTAGTTTGAGTGCTCTTACTTTTCTTACTCCTGTTTTTGCTCTTTTGTTTGGCAATCTGCTACTGGCAGAAGTTCTCAGTCCCCTACAGTCAGTTGGCGTTTGTCTAACTATAGTTAGTATCTATCTGATTAATCAACGGGAGAAATTAGCTAAACTTTTTTCTACTGTTTTTGAGAAGAAAAACCTAACTAAGCAATCTTTAGAAGCAGAAAAATTAGCTACAGAAACTGCAGCGACACTGAAAGAGGCAAAATTAACTGTCAATTTAACTCAGTCAGCTGAAGAAGTAATTCTAGAAGAATAATTAAGCAAATTAAAAAGTACTTTCTTAGTTTATTGGGAATTTTTTAATTGAGAAAAACTAAACTATTAATCGTAACACTCTGAGAGATAATGAAAAACAAGAGATAAGACTGTGCTAGAGGGCAGCTATGAGAACGCTAGCTAAGTGGTCGGTAGAAGATTACCACCGGATGATCGAAGCAGGGATATTGAGCGATCGCCGCGTAGAATTGATTGAGGGAGAAATTATTGAGATGTCCCCAGAAGGGCCTTTGCATGTATTCGTAAATGACAAAACAGCCGAATACTTACGTCAAAGGCTAAAAGGATTAGCCAAAATTAGAGAGGCTCATCCCATTACTTTAGCTAACTCCGAACCAGAACCAGATATTGCCATAGTGCGTTTGCCCGATACTATCTATTTGACTCGTCATCCCTATCCTGAAGACATTTACTGGTTGATTGAAATAGCCGATAGCACTGTAGCCGAAGATTTAAGAACCAAGAAAAAAATATATGCCCGTGCTGAAATAGCCGAATACTGGGTGATTGACGTACAAACTAAAAAAATAACAATTTTTCGCCAACCACAAGAAGATAATTATCTGACTGAGCAAAAAATCGAGCGGGGAACAATTACGCCATTAGCTTTTAGTCATGTTGCGATCGAAGTGAACAAATTATTTTAGCCAAGTAATTAGTTTATATTACATTTCTGAGCAACTTAGTTTCACGAAAACTAGCAAAAAATCCTATTATTTACTCGTTCTGTTGGTGCAAATGCTTTAATTGTTCCTACAGACAGTTCAGATATAATTGACCAACTGGGTCCAAGCTCAGGAGTCGACGTTGGTTTTCTTGATGACACCGAAGTTGGAATCAATTTAGGAGTTAGCTACTCCTTCTAAGGTTGAGAAACTACTAAAAAAACTGATTGTTGTCATCTAAACTTTGAAGATTTTGAGCGAAGCAATCTTGCGGTGTCCTTTATAAACTATTGGGGCGACTTTGCGCCCCGAATCACTAAATCAAATTAATTTTACGAAAGCCGAAGTACAAACCAAGGGCGATTCCTGTATAAATACCGATAATTGCAACGAAAGCGATTACACCAGACATTAACAATTCTCCTTAAAAAAATTGTAAACAAAAGTTTATTTGCTATTTTACTCTTGAGCGACACTATTTCAGTTATCAGTTATCAGTTATCAGTTATCTACTTTTTACTGTTGGGCGCTCGCTGATGACTAAAAAAGACAACTACCATATATCAAATCATCACTTATGCAAACTATTACTGTTAACTTAGCGGAAAACTCCTATGACATCGTTATTGCACCTGGAAGCCTAGAACAACTGAGCAGCCGAATGAAAGAGCTAAACTTAGGCAAAAAAGTACTTGTTGTCTCCAATCCAGAGATTTTTGATTATTACGGAAAAGCTACAATTCAATCCTTAGAAACTGCTGGGTTTGAAGTCTGTACTCACTTAATTCCCGCAGGAGAAACCCACAAAACGCTTCAATCTATTGAAAAAATATACGACACTGCTTTAGAAAATTATTTAGAACGCTCTTCTACCTTGATAGCATTAGGAGGCGGCGTAATTGGTGACATGACTGGATTTGCAGCGGCTACCTGGTTGCGAGGGGTTAATTTCGTTCAAGTACCTACTTCGCTACTGGCAATAGTTGATGCTTCCGTTGGTGGCAAAACAGGAGTTAACCATCCCAAGGGCAAAAATTTGATTGGTGCTTTCTATCAGCCGAAATTAGTTGCGATCAATCCTCTCGTTCTAAAAACTTTACCAGAAAGAGAGTTTCGAGCAGGAATGGCTGAAGTAATTAAATATGGTGTGATTTGGGATGCAGATTTGTTTGCCAAGTTGGAACAGGCAGAACGTCTCGATAGTTTAGATTATCTCGGTGAGGAATTATTGCAGACGATTATTACCCGTTCTTGTCAAGCAAAAGCTGATGTTGTCAGCAAAGACGAAAAAGAAGTGGGATTGAGAGCAATTTTAAATTATGGTCATACAATCGGTCATGCCATAGAAAGTTTAACCGAATATGAATTATTTATTCATGGTGAAGCAATTGCTATTGGTATGGTAGCGGCAGGGAAAATTGCCGTTTCTTTAGGTATATGGACAAAAGAAGAAGCAAAACGTCAGGATGATGTAATTATTAAGACAAAATTGCCAACTAAAATTCCTGCAGATTTGGATACAGAAGCCATTCTCGAAATTCTTAAAGGCGATAAAAAAGTTAAAGCAAGCAAAGTACGCTTTATCCTTCCCACTAAAATAGGTACGGTTACCATTACCGATAAAGTAACCCCTGAAATAATCACGGAAGCAATTAAAGCAGTTATTAGTGAACACTGATTAGTACTACTGTCACTAACTCTTAAAAATTAAAAATTAGTCGGTTTGAACCGACTTGAAATATTAGACAGAGAATTTATTCTCTGGCTTTTAAATTAAGCCGAAAAATCTTCGTCAAGACATTTTGCTAAAGAAAAGGAGCATTCTTCAGAAAAAGCAACTACAGATAATCCTGTTTCATCACTAGCTTGTTTCTTAGCAGCTAAGAGGATGTCTGATACCAAATCCGATTGTCAAAACCTATTTATACTCAAAGAGTAGCGAATTAAAAAGATAGATGCCTAGAAAAGCTTATTTAGCTCCCCATTATAGCTCTGATGAACTAAAGCAAAAGTACATCAAAAGTCAAGACCCAGTAGAATCAAGAAGATGGCATTTACTCTGGAAAGTATCTTGAGGATGGTCAATTAAAAATAGCGCGATCGCTGTCGGAATTAATTATGATTATGCTCAAGAAATTGTCAAAAGATACAATAATTTAGGAACAAAAGGAGTAAAAAATCCAAAAAATAAACAGCGACAAAAATCAGGAGGGAAAAAACCTCTATTAACAGAAAAAGAACTTAGAAAATTAACAAAAGAATTAGAGTCAAGACCATCAGATGGTGGTATTTGGTCAGGAACTAAAGTAGCTCGTTGGCTAGAAAAAGAAACAGGAGTAAAAAAAGTTTGGAATCAAAGAGGATGGGACTATCTAAAAAAGTTCAGATACTCATGGCAGAGTCCTCGACCTCAACCTAGAAAAGAGGATAAATTAGAACAAGAAATATTTAAGGCTCACTTCCCCTTAAAAGTTAAAAAATTAGAAGAAAAATATCCCTTAGCTGAAATAGATGTCAATTTCATGGCTTAAGCGGACTTAAAATATCAGACGGGGAATTAATTCCCTGGCTCAAACTTAAGATAGAGAAAGAATAAGTTCCCATTTCCAATTTCCCAAAGCCGATGAATCAAAAACGAGCACTAAATCCGTTGATATTCAGAGAATATTCCTTTATCTGGGGTAAAAAAACTTATTTAATGGGAATTTTGAATGTTACTCCCGATAGTTTCAGCGACGGGGGTAAATTTAATACTTTAGAATCTGCTTTATCTCAAGCCAAGTATATGATTGAGCATGGAGCAGATATTATTGATATTGGTGGTCAATCCACACGACCAGGAGCAGAACAAATTTCTTTAGAAAAGGAATTAAATAGAGTTATTCCGGTAATTGAAAAACTACGTTCAAATACTTCTATTCCTATATCTATAGATACTACGAGAGCAGAAGTAGCAGAGGCAGCAATTAAAGCAGGTGCAGACATTGTTAATGACATTTCTGGCGGTACTTTTGACTCTCAAATGCTACCTGTAGTATCGCAATTAAAAGTGCCAATTATTTTGATGCACATTCGCGGTACGCCACAAACGATGCAACAGTTAACTGATTATGAAGATTTAATCGGAGAAATATATCAGTTTTTAGAAGGACAAATAGAAAAGGCGATCGCTTTAGGAATCGACAAATCTCATTTAATCGTCGATCCTGGTATCGGTTTTGCCAAAAATTATCGGCAAAATATTGAATTATTACAACGGCTATCTGAGTTTCATTCTTTAGGCGTGCCGCTTTTAGTCGGACTTTCCCGCAAAAGTTTTATCGGACATCTTCTCAATAAACCCAATCCTCAAGAAAGAGTTTGGGGAACGGCAGCAGCTTGTTGTGGTGCGATCGCTTCCGGTGTAGATATTCTCCGCGTTCACGATGTTGGTCCGATGTATGATATTTGCAGAGTAGCCGATGCTATTTGGCGTGTTTAAGATCTTTTGACAAGAAGTTAAAATTTAAAATGACTCCTGAGCTGCGCTTACCTACTCATTAAAAAACGATGAACGAGCGTTGCATGATTCCGGTAGTTAAATCTCCTAAGGATTATCAAGCTTATCGGATTAGCGAATACGACACCAATCGCTTGGCAATTGTGTTCGATCCTCTTAGTGCTGGCGATTCTTTAACTGTTTGCGTAGAAATCTTCGATCCCGGCGGTCAAACTCCTCCCCATCGGCATAACTTTGCCTTGGAAATGTTTTTTATTCTCAAAGGAGTAGGAATCGCCGTTTGCGATGGTAAAGAAGTTCCTCTCAAAGCTGGTGATAGTATTTTAATGCCAAAAACAGGAATTCATTCCATCAGAAATACAGGCACGGGACGTTTGTATGCACTTTGTATTATGGTGCCCAATGAAGATTTTTCTGAATTAATTCGCGGTGGTATTCCAACTCAATTAGATACAGAAGATATGCAAATTCTATCTCGCTTGGATTCTTTAGTCTCTTGTTAAGCTTTCATCAAAACTGATTCCATTAAATTTTAAGCTTAAGAAAAGATTAAGATTTTATTTATATTACCACATAGAAGAAAGATAGTAAAACTAGTCCTGTTGAGGTCAAAAATCAATTACTCTTCCAAATTTTCTTAATTAATGACTGTAAAATAACCGACTTATCTGAAATTTTGATAGAGCCATTCTTAGCTGACAACAAAAAAGTAGTAACTTTTACACTCAAATGTCAGCAAAAACAAAAATTACCACAAAAACTATCGAACCAAAGTAGATCTCAATGCTATTATCAAATTGCGTAGTAGTTAACTAAGATAGGACAATAATCATGGTGCAAGCACCTGTAGCTCCAGTAGTCCTAGTTATTCTAGATGGCTGGGGTTATCGCGAAGCAACGGAGGCAAATGCTATTGCCGCCGCTAAAACACCAATATTCGATAGCCTACAAACAGCCTATCCGAATACGCTAATTCGTACTTCTGGTAAAGATGTTGGTCTGCCAGCAGGTCAAATGGGTAATTCCGAGGTAGGACATCTCAATATAGGAGCGGGAAGAATCGTTCCTCAAGAGCTAGTACGCATTTCTGATGCAATAGAAGATGGTTCCTTCCTAAATAATCAGGAATTGGTAGAAGTGTGCCAACAAGTCCGGTCTTCAGGAGGAAAACTACATCTGATTGGTCTTTGTTCTGAAGGAGGCGTCCATTCACATCTAGATCATCTATTCGGACTATTAGATTTAGCTAAAACCAATGAGCTTACCAATGTTTGCATTCATGCTATTACGGATGGTCGAGACACTAGTACTACTGAAGGGATTGAAGTACTTGGCAAAATCCAAGCATATATAGATAGAATCGGTGTTGGATGCATCTCTACTATTAGCGGTCGTTATTTTGCCATGGATCGCGATCGCCGTTGGGATCGGATTGAAAAAGCTTACAAAGTGATGACTCAAGACGGTGAAGGAGATGGACGTTCGGCAACAGAAGTAATTAAAGACTTTTATGCCCAAGATATTACCGATGAATTTATTCCTCCCATTAGAATTGCGACCGGTGCTGTAGAACCAGGAGATGGTATAATCTTCTACAATTTTCGTCCCGACCGAGCAAGACAATTGACCTATGCTTTCGTTCAGCCGGACTTTAGTGGTTTTGAACGAGAATTGATTAAGCCTTTGAATTTTGTCACTTTTACCCAATACGATCCTGTACTGTCAGTAGAAGTAGCCTTTAAGCCGCAAAATCTGACCAAAATTTTGGGTGAAGTTATCGCCGAGCGAGGATTGCGTCAGTTTCGTACTGCAGAGACAGAGAAATATCCTCACGTTACCTACTTTTTTAACGGTGGTTTAGAAGAACCATTTCCAGGAGAAGATCGCGAACTAATTCAAAGTCCGATGGTTTCTACTTATGACCGAGCACCAGCAATGTCTGCAAAAGAAGTGACCGATGCGGTTTGTGCTGCAGTTGAGAAGGAAGTTTATTCTTTGATTGTAGTTAATTACGCCAATCCAGATATGGTGGGACATACGGGCAATATAGAGGCGGCAATTGAGGCAATTGAAACGGTAGATAGTTGTCTGGGTAAAATTACAGAAGCCGTTACTAAAGTAGGTGGGACAATGTTGATTACTGCCGATCATGGTAACGCCGAATATATGCGCGATGAGGAAGGCAATCTCTGGACAGCGCACACTACTAATCCCGTACCTTTTATTTTAATTGAAGGTGAAAAACGAAAGATTTCCGGGCATGGAACAGAAGTACCTTTACGGGAAGATGGGCGTTTGGCAGATATAGCACCAACAATTTTAGATATTCTTCAACTACCTCAGCCGTTAGAAATGACTGGTCGCTCTCTAATCGAACTAGCACCATACGAAGCGAAACAAAATCGGACTCCGGTGAGAATTTCTCTGTAGTGAGCAACCCACGGATAAATCGCGCGGAGCGTTAGTCAAAAAGATTAAGACACATTCAATAGTCCACACATCTGCCGTTTACTGCCGTTTAAGAACCATACTTCTGACTCGGTGTACGTGCGGTGCTTCCTGCCTCCTTCAGAGGAGTTACGCTAGCGGGAATCCAAAGAGGGGGCAAGCGAACCTCTCCGCTCCTACTGACACCAAATCCGATTCTGAAAACATACTTTTCGTTTAGGAGTTTTAATTAGGCTAAAAAGCTTCTGCCCAATAACAATTGGCAGTGCTGCTCCGCAATCTGAATGGAACGCAGTTATTAATTGCGAATTGCGAATTGCGAATTGCCTTTACCCAACTTTTAAATGTTGTATTTCAACAGGATTTAGTATGACTCCTGTTATAGTAGCAGCAATAATGCGTCTAGTTAAGTCGGTAAGAATAAACCAAACTATCTTATCTATGTTACGAAATATAAACACGCTTGAAACCCTTAGCTTTACCTATATTGTGTAGGTTATACAATCGAGCCTAAACTTATTCGGCATATTGAGTTATACCACATCTCCAAACTAAAATAATTAATAGCTAATTTTTTAGAATTAAAGACGACTTTATCAAATGCAACTCTATCAACTGATTCAAATTATTTGGATAATTTCTGCTTGTTTATTAATCGTGCTGGTGTTACTCCACAGTCCTAAAGGAGATGGTCTGGGCGGTATCGGCGGACAAGCTCAATTATTTACCAGTACTAAGAGTGCAGAAAAGACACTCAATCGAGTCACTTGGGCACTTAGTATTACTTTTATGGCATTAACCGTTGTTTTGAGCGCGGGATGGATCGGTTAATTTAGTTATCAGTCAAGAAGTCGCCGAGTCAGGAATCAGAAGTCGGAAGTCAATTATCAGTTATCAACTGTTGACTGGTGACTATTCCCTGTTCCCTATTCCCTGTTAACTGTTTACTAATGGTCAAATGGTGGTGTGAAAGAAAGATCTGGCGACAATTATGGGTGAGTGCAAGTTTAGCGATCGCCACCACTTTGTTAGTTGTTATTATTGGCTTACCAAAATTAGCAGCGCAACAATCTTTATCCCCATCTTCTTTTTCCCTCCTTTCCCAGTCGTCTCCTTCCGCTCCAAACTTACCGCCTCCACGCATTCATCCTTTACCAGCTTCATTGGCACAGTGGCAAGCGCAAGATAGAACAGAAGATTATTTTGCCCAGATAGAATCTACCTCTTTGGGTTATTTAATTTGGTCAAAATTTCCGATAAAAGTTTATCTCGAACAACCAAAAAACCTTCAAGATAATTCTGCTAGTAACCTTCATTTTCAGCAATGGGTAGACGCTGTCAGAGAAGCGATCGCAGAATGGAATATTTATTTACCTTTAACAGAAGTAGCAGAAGCGGAATTAGCTGATATGACGATCGCGCGATCGTCACCCTCAAGAGAAATTAAGCTTAATCGAGAAACCGGACTGTATGACATCGGACGTGCCACCACAGCACGAACTAGCTATGAATTTTATCTCCAGGAAGATAACCCGCCAATTTTATCCCATCGCATGCGAGTAGAAATCGATCCTAGTTTGAGTCAGCAGTCAATTTTAGCAGCCGCTCGACACGAACTAGGTCACGCTTTAGGTATTTGGGGACATAGTCCGCAACAGACCGATGCTCTTTACTTTTCTCAGGTGCGCGACTCCTCGGCTATTTCGTCTAGGGATATTAATACCCTCAAAAAAATTTATCAACAACCAACTAGACTGGGATGGGCAATCATCAATGACCAATGACCAGAAATGATGACAATTGTTCATTTTGTTGCAGAATGAAGACCTGTTTTCGCTACAATAGCCCATTAGTCATTCACGGGGTTAGTAATCAGTTATGGGTCGTGCGCAAAGAGTTGTACTAGCTTATTCTGGCGGAGTTGACACCTCGGTTTGTATTCCTTATCTCAAAGAGGAATGGGGGGTCAAAGAAGTTATTACCCTCGCAGCAGATTTAGGACAAGGAGAAGAGTTAGGTCCGATTCAGCAAAAAGCTTTGCAATGTGGGGCAGTTGAATCTTTAGTAGAAGATGCTACCGAAACCTTTATTAAAGACTACGCTTTTTTAGCAATTCAAGCCAATGCTCTTTACGAAAACCGTTATCCTCTCTCCACTGCTTTAGCTCGCCCTCTAATTGCTAAATTACTGGTAGAAGCTGCTGAAAAATGTGGAGCTGATGCAGTAGCCCACGGTTGTACGGGTAAGGGTAATGACCAAGTACGCTTTGATGTAGGGATTATGGCTCTAAATCCCAACCTGAAAGTGTTAGCCCCAGCTAGAGAATGGGGTATGAGTCGAGAAGAAACTATCGCCTACGGAGAAAGATTTGGGATTCAATCTCCAGTCAAAAAGTCTTCTCCTTACAGTATCGATCGCAATATCCTCGGTCGCAGTATCGAAGCCGGCATCCTAGAAGATCCGATGACCGAACCGCCAGAAGAAGTCTATGCCATGACCAAAGCGATCGCCGATACTCCTAACGAACCGGAATATGTAGAGATTGGTTTTGAGCGGGGAATACCTGTAAGTATTAACGGTGAGGCTTTCAATCCCGTTGCTCTGATTGCTAAACTCAATGATATTGCTGGCAAGCATGGTGTAGGACGTATCGACATGATTGAAAACCGCGTCGTTGGGATCAAATCGCGAGAAATTTATGAAACACCAGCTTTATTAGTGTTAATTGACGCTCACCGCGACCTAGAAAGCCTGACCCTAACAGCAGATGTTACTCAGTATAAGCGAGGAATCGAACAAACTTATAGCGAATTAATTTATCGGGGATTGTGGTACAGTCCTCTCAAAGAAGCCCTCGATGCTTTTATTGGTAAAACTCAAGAGCGGGTTTCTGGTAGCGTACGGATTAAGTTATTTAAAGGTAACGCTAATATTGTCGGTCGTCAGTCGCCTAATTCTATTTATACTCCCGACTTATCTACTTACGGAGCAGAAGACCAATTCGATCATAAAGCTGCCGAAGGCTTTATCTATATTTGGGGTTTACCGACAAAAGTCTGGGCGCAAAATCATCGACTGGGAGCAAAGTAATATCAAATCCGGTTGAACAACTACACTGAACGGTGAGGAAAGCAGGGAAGCAGGAGGAGAATGATTTAAGATAACTTTCTTGTTGAAGAAAAAAACTCCTAGTTTCTGACTAGGAGCAATATTAGATGATAATTGTTTATGAGATAAGTTGTTGGTTAAAAGCGGTCGCTCTCTATCGGTTTTTAAAAGAATTAACCCAAGAACGCAGCTGTTCGTTGGCAACTTCTCGACCTCCCAAACCAAAAGCCAGGGCGATCGCCACAGCAACAGCACCGAGGAGTAAACCAAAGGCGAGATTGACAAGATTGGGCGCGACTCCCATTTGGTTGAGTGCCATGGCTGAAGCTAGAGCAATAATGGCAACCCGAGCGGCTTGTGCCAAAACCCTTGCCTGGTAACTATTAGAACTAGCAATCAACTTGTAGGCAACATTAGCCAAGTATAAACCAACAGCAAAGATAATCAATCCGATCAGTACCTGACCGGCGATCGCCAGAATTACGCTTACTACTGCTGTTAATGCCTCGATTTGAAGAATGTCTACTGCGGTCAGAAAAGCAATTAAGACAATTGCTATCCAAGCAATAATACCGACTATTTGCGAGGGGGTCTTAGTCCCTATAACAGGCTCGGTTTGAAGAATTGTTGGTTGTTCGGTTCCGCTTGGTGGGATATCGGTGGGTTGAGGAGGAGTAGGCGTAGGAGAAGGAGCAGATATACCCAGCCATTGGAACAAATTGTTAAAGCCAATACCAGCGAGAAGATCGGTTACGAATTCAGCTATATACCTGCCGATTATATAGGCTATAGCTAAAACAACTGCCGCAGCAAACAGCCTGGGTAATAAGTTTAACACCTGATTGAGCATATTAATCGCTGGTGCTGAAATTGCCTGAATTTGTAAGGCATTGAGTGCAGCGATCGCTACAGGAATCAAAACTAAAACATAAACAATCGTGCCGATAAGCCAAGAAAGGGATTGCCGTCCGGCAGTACCGGAAAAGCCAAATTTTGCTCCTACTCGATCTATACCCGTAGCCGACAGAAAATTAGTGGTCAAACGGCGTACTATCTGAGCTATGAACCAGCCAACTGCACCGATTAAGATAGCTGCCAATATGTTTGGCAAAATAGCCAAGATGTCATTAAGCAACCTTTGTACGGGTCCTAAAGTACCCTGTAATTGCAGAGTACTAAGAATAGCCGGTAAAAAGAGCAAAAAGATAAACCAGTAGAGAGCGTTACCGATGGTGTCGCTGAGAGCAAAATCAGAAGGACCTTCTGTTTGTTGCCCCAAACGCTCGTCAATATTGATGGCTCTTAACACCCGAGTTACCACCAGTTTAACCACAGTTGCTACGAGCCAAGCAATACCTAGCAATAAAGCTGCGCCAAGAATTTGGGGTAAGAAGCTAGTTATTTGATTTAAAAGAGTATTAAGAGGAGCAGAAACTGCCTCTAACTGGAGAGCATTGAGAAAAGCAACAATGGCGAAGAGAACTATCAGCCAAAAAACTAGATTGGCAATCCAGTTTTCTATCGGTATGGACTCTCCTTCTCTTCCAGAAATCCAAGAAGCAATTCTGTTATCGATGCTGGTTCTTTTGAGTACTCCTTTAACTATGGCTTTAGCTATCCAGGCAATAATCAAGCCCAGGATAAAGATTCCGATGGCTTTGAGCAAGTTCCACACATCGCCCAAATTAACAAACTGTTGACCAGGTGTACCGGGAGCCTGTGCCAACCATAAAGGCAGATTCAGCGATATTGTACTGACTAGATGTCTCATTTTCTTAGTTGTAATCGATTCTGTTGATTCTCGTAGGAATAACGGTAGAAGTTGAAGATTTTTCCCAGAGATATTTTATTTTTAGGCATAATTATGCCAAATTTCTGTAAAAACACCTAACTAATTCCGACTTATTGTTTGATTTGGCGGTAAATACCTAGCCTAAATCTAATCTACAATTCAACTCAACAGTTAGCCTGAACTTGTATACGGCGTATTTATCCCGCTCGTTTATACGATTTATATCGGTCTTTAAAATTTGAAATAATTACAGTATAAGCATTGGCTTCTTTTAACCCTGCCTAAAAAGAGAAAACTAAAGTTTGAAAATAATATCTATATGCCATCTTCACAAGTCTTTGAGCAATTTATCGATATCAAAGCCAGTTCGACAGTAGTCGAACGATGTTTTACCGATTTGGAATTAATGCATCGCTGGTTGAATCCAGTATTACGTTGTGAACCAATTGGTAAATGGAATACAGATATTGGCGGTCGCAGTCGCTTTATTATTAAAATTCCTCTATTGCAGCCAACTCTCAAAAGCATTGTGGTCAAAAGAGAACCTGGGTTAATTGTCTGGCAATTTACAGGATTTTTTCAGGGACTCGATCGCTGGGAGTGTTACCCTACTGCTAAAGGTACGAGGTTACTCAATCGTTTTGAATTTGAAATTCCTAATCCCTTGATCGACTGGGGATTTAAATCTTTTGCTGCTAACTGGACTAAAAATGATATGCAAGTACAATTGCGGCGGCTAAAAAGGGTAGCAGAAGAAGTTTATCAAATCGATCGATAGACTTTTTGCAAAAGTAGGGAACAGGGAACAGAGGACAGGGAACAGTTATTAAATTCAAAGTTCAAAATAAAATTGATAATTGACAATTGAGATTGATAATTATTAATTATCCATTGAATTCTGACTTCTGACTCCTGCTGTAGCAAGGCTTACGGTTTCGATTGGGAACGGCTATAGTGGTATGATAAAGTATCTTTTTGCTTTAAAATTGGAGGATTGTTTTCCCAAGAGTAATCGTGATAGGTTACGTATAAACTGCGCAGATCGACCTCCATGCAAGAGTGTAAAACTGGCTGAGATAGAGTATCAAAATCCGGATAGAAAAAATAAATGATTTTCGGTTTGTGGAAGTAAAGTTTAATGACATTAGCATCTTCTAAACGACCGAAATTACGACTGGCACAGCCTTCATACAGTCGCAGTAAAGGGTCTAGCTGTTCTAAAACGCTGATATGAATTGCCAGAGAATTTTTTTGCTTTTTTCCTACAGTGCTAGTTTGGCATAAATGAGCAATTTTACTAAGATTACCTACACTCAAAAGTAGTAGATCTGCTAACATACATGCTTGTTTATAACTGCCAAATAAAGCTTTAATATCTTCCTTGACTTCGCCCAATAATTGCCGCGCACTAGGGCGATGGCCAAAGTTAGCAAGAGCGAGATACACTAATAAATCTTGACGGCGTTTTTCTTCTATGGCTTCCCATTCTTGTCGATCTGTGGCTTGTGAAACTAACTTAAAGGCACTACGATAAGTCTTAAATTCTGCCTTAATCGATTGTTCTTGCGGTAATTCCCCTTTAATGGGAAGACGACCCCGTTGGGTAAAAAATTCCATCAACGGAGTTAATAACTCTTGATAATCTTCAAAGCGCCTAATTTTTGCTCGTACTTTAGGGGTACTGACGCGAGAATGGAAGCGGAAAGCGCGGAAAGCTTCTGCTCGTGCTTCATCTCGAAAGACAAAATAAATCCCCAAACCAACGGGAATAGAATCTACATTTAAAACTTGGTCAATATAAGCTTTTAATTCTTCCTGTTGATAATATTTCTGAAAGGTGTTGCGACTGGTAATGATCCCATCTTCGTAGGCGATTAAACCTCGCTGACGGTCATCAATTAATACTTGTGCGGCGACAATGAGAACGCGACGAGTCAATCCCCAAGCCTCGATTAAAGCTTCTCGTCGTTCTCCCATATCTTCAATGACATTGATTATATAACCGAGATTGACAATATCTGCGGCGATAACGAAAGTATCGGGACGATAGTAAGGGTCCCAGCCAGAACTGGAATAACCGCGATCGCCAATTTGTCGAACATCCTCCCCATACCCGCAGCCATAATCAAAAAAAGTGCTTCCTTCAGTAAATAAACCTGCTTCTAGGGCTAAACGTACCGGACGAGATAATTCTCGGCGGGCGATCGCGGCTTTGTGTCTTTCTATAGAGACTGTTCTTTGGCGCGCACCACCCAGAGGAGTAATAGGACAGATCAAACGATGTCCTTCAAAATCGAGCCCTTGTTGTAGTAATCTTTGTTTCCATGGTAGCCAGGTACCGATTTGACGAGAATTATCCAGCAATCCCAGAGCAACTTCTCCATCGGTTAGGTTAGTAAATTCCTGATAGAGAGGATAGTCTAAAGTGACGAAGGTTTCTTTGCGATGCAGAATGGGCGGATTATCCGAGTCTTGATAGATTCTCTGATAAACTTCTTTGCTAGCTAAATCGACAATAATACTTTTAGTTAGCTTGGGATGGGGATCGCGATCGAAGTCTGGATAAAACAGATAAGAAATTTTCGGTCTATCCGTACTAAATTTGACTATGGTTGCTCCCTCCAGATTATTTACCAGTTCTCTGGCACGACTTTCATAGTCTTGTAGAAGAGGATCGAGAACGGCAAGAGCGCAAGTATGAACGTAGAGAGCATTGGGTAGTAGCTTCCCTATGGAGCTATTTTGGCAGCAAGAGGCGATCGCCGTAAATTTGTCAGTACTTATCACATCGAGTCTGTTTTTGGTTTTTTCTTAAGTTTATATTCTCACTCGGTAAAAACGTTGGTGCAAAATGTGAGTATTGAAACATTGCCGAAGATGAAACTTTATCACATTGGTTTTAGCAAAGAAGACTTTGGAACTAATCCTCCCCAGATGGCATTACTATCGGGAGAACCAGAGCGATCGCGCTTCATCGCTGAAACTTATCTACAAAATGTTAGTTTATTGTCGCAATATCGCGGACTAAATAGTTATCTCGGTTATTTACCTTCTGGCAAATCGCTTTTGGCTGCTACTAGCGGTATGGGTGCGCCTTCTTTAAGTATTGTGGTGAATGAATTAGTTCGAGTAGGAATCACTCAGATTATCCGCATCGGTACTTGTGGTTCGATTCAACCTAGTGTCGGAGTTGGTAGTATCGTTATCAGTCAAGGAGCTTTATGTCGTCAGGGTGCAGCTAATGATATTGCTCCTGTAGAATATCCTGCCGTCGCCGATCCTTTTTTGACCGTAGCTTTAGCGGAATCTGCCAAAAAGTTAAAGATACCCCACCATGTTGGTATTACTGCTTCTGTGGATACTTTTTACGAAGGGCAGGAACGAACCGAATCTTCTGCTAATCCTTATTTACAGCGTTGGTTATCTGGTATTACCCAAGAGTATTGTCATCTCAATATTCTTAACTACGAAATGGAAGCGGGCACTTTATTTAAGATGGCAGGAGTATATGGTTTTACCGCTGCTTGTGTCTGTGGTGTAGTTGCTCAACGCAGCAAAGCAGAAAATATCGTCCTTAAAGATAAAGATTTAGCCGTTAAGCGAGCGATTGAAGTAGCGATCGCCACAGCCGAAAACTTTTCCTAACTACCTCTGCTTTTCTATAGACATAGTTTGATTGACAAGTAAAGAATTTTTACGTTAAATTAGACGTAGTCATAACGAGTATGAATTAGTAATAATTTTAAGCGTACTCCTTACAAAAATAATTACTAAAAAAACAACATATATCTATCAAACTATCTAAATTGGAGAAAAAGGCAATGGTCAAAATAGTCGGTATCACTGGCAGTCTCCGCGACGGTTCTTATAGCACTCAAGCGTTACAGCAAGCAGCAACCAGAGTAGAAGCTTTGGGTGCAGAGGTAGAAATTCTCGATTTGCGAGAGATGAACTTACCTTTCTGTGACGGCGGTAACGAATATCCAGACTATCCCGATGTAGAAAAATTAAGAAATGCAGTCAAAGAAGCCGACGGAATCATTTTAGCTACTCCCGAATATCACGGTAGCGTTAGCGGTGTTATCAAAAATGCTCTAGATTTGATGAGTTTTGAGCATCTATCGGATAAAGTTACCGGATTAATTAGTGTTTTGGGCGGACAATCTAACAGTAATGCCCTCAACGATTTACGTGTTATTATGCGTTGGGTTCATGCCTGGGTAATTCCCGAACAAATTGCCATCGGACAAGCTTGGAATGCCTTTGATGCAGAAGGTAAGTTGTTAGATCGAAAGTTGTCCCAAAGATTCGACCAATTTGCCCAAAGTTTAGTGGATAACACGCGCAAATTACGAAGCGTTTCATAATTGGAAATTGCACTAGTTCGAGATAAGTCTAGGGATTGACAACTCCCCAGCCCTTTAGGCGTGGGGACTCTTCCTTCATCCAACATTGCCTCTAAAAGCAGTGCCTTGAGATGGTCTTACACGTTGTCGAGAAGCGGTAGCGAGATGCCCTCCCGCCAAAATTCGTAAATCTTCATTGCGGATATTGATAGCCCCATTAATATCCCTGTCATGTCTCGTTTTGCACTTAGGGCATTGCCAGCTACGAATATCTAAACTCAAATTATCTACTGGATGTAAGCAGTTGCTGCAAGTTTTTGAAAAGGCTATAGCTGATTCTTCCTTTGGAATGATAAGAGAGCAGTTGCAGTATAAATGCGATCGCTATGAGTCTACTCTAGTGATAGCCGATAGATTCTTCCCCAGCAGTCAGTTATGTAGTAATTGCAGTCATAGGCAAAAGATGCCTTTAGCGATAAGAACTTATCGCTGTCCTGCTTGTGGAATGAGTAGGTGCAGGGATTTAAACGCCGCCCTGAACTTAGAGAACTATGAGGCGTTAGCGGCTGGCTTAGTCGCTTCAAGATCTGTGGACGAGGTGCTGCCGACAGTCTCGGCTGAAGCAGATAGTAAACATCTAATTGCTACTTCCGACTTCTTGAACTTCGCTACTCTTTGTCTTAAAAAGCTTGAATCCATTCTTTAACTTTATACTCAGTCCAAATTCCATTTTGCCAATAGGGGTCTGATTCTACTAACTGACGGACAACAGCTTCATCTTCTGCTTCGTAAATCCCAAAAACTTTAGTATTATCCTTAGTCGGTCCTAAAGTAATCAATACACCCTTCTCTTTTTGAGCCGCAAGTCTATCTAAATGGGCTTGACGATAAGGAGTACGTTTTTCTAAAGCATTTTCGCAATAACTGCCCCACATGATATATTTCGACATGACTTGATTTTTCGGCAAACAGCCAAGAGTTTTAGGTTATACGATTGTAAGATAAACAGTTTGTCAAAGTCTCAACAAGTATGCTCCTGAATTAAAATCAATGTCAATAAATCCAAAAAGCAATTTGCTGTTAAACACAGAAGGCGCACGACTAAATCGTCGACCGCTCATTATCGCTGGCATTGTCCTTGGTATAGGTCAAGGCGGATTTTTTGATGGTATTGTCTTTCATCAAATTCTTCAATGGCATCACATGTTTACCAACATTGAAACGAGTAAAACGGTTGCTGGATTGGAGTTGAATACCATCGGAGATGGACTATTTCACGTTTTTGATTGGTTAATGACCGTGACGGGTATTTTTTTGCTCTGGCGTGCGAGTAAGCGCGAAGATGTGTCTCGCTCTACCCAAACTTTGATTGGCTCTTTACTAATGGGAGCTGGAGCATTTAATGTTGTTGAAGGAATTATCGATCACCATATTTTTAAGCTTCACCATGTCAAACCCGGACCGAATGAATTGGTTTGGGATCTTGGTTTTATAGCTGTGGGAATACTTTTGATTGGAGTCGGTTGGTTACTTTTACAAACAGAGCGACTGGCAAAAGAGTAAAATTAAGAACGTTGCATCATGATGAGATGGTCGAGACTGATGCGGAGAAAAGGAGCCAGTGCGGTCTTGGGGAGGAGCTGTGTTTCGAGAAGGTGGCGTATTCTGAGGAAACCTCAGAATCGCGTGACCACTGTGTCTCCTCAAAAGCTTGTAAGCCCTGTGGTTTCCCCAAGTGGAGCAACTGGCGTGAGACGAGGTAAGGCGGAGAATATTTTGTCTTCAAATCAGAAAATCATCCCGCAAAGCAATGCAACTCGAAATTCAGCTGTCCCTCAACCCGAAATTAACCAATATTATTTCTCAAGCCGCATAACCCCGCATATCCAATCGCGATCGCATCAACGCTATCATCAATGGGCAGAGTTTCTAAACCAAACAAAGCTTGAACCATCTCTGCTACTTCATCTTTTTTCGCTCTCCCACTACCTAGATGGCACTTCCAACTAGACTGATGCAGATAAATTGGCAAAATCCCCGTCTCCCGATAACAAACTAAATTAATTACCCCAAAAGCTTGCAGCACTCCTCCTGCTGCTTTGATACTCCTACCAAAGAAAGGCATTTCTATAGCTATATTTGAGGGCTGGAATTCAGCGATTAACTCAGTTATATCTCGTTCAATTTCTAGCAATCTTACTGGAGTAGTTAATTTTTTATTGGTTTCTATGGTTCCGTAATCGAGCAACACTGTTTCTCCTTCCCGAACCTCTTTTAAAACTGCCCAACCTACTATGGCTAAACCAGGGTCTATTCCCAACCAGGTTTGATTCATCGCTTGAACCATTTAGAATCAAATGTTTTTTCAATTATTCGCCGTCTCATCTCAATCGAATATTCCTGAATCTAAGAAAGGTTATTGTAATGGCTGCTGATTCAGAATTACAAGTACACGATAAGATGAGAGTAGATGCGGTAGATCGGGCGCTCCCGCGCAGCGGGTGCTGACGCACCGCTGAAGGACTGGATTTCGATGGAGCGCCGATTCCACCAAAAAAACTAGAACTGTATCAAAAAGTAATGGCTGTAGAAGAAGGACGGCAACGCAGCGGGGTGACTAACACCATGCGTTCCCGTATCGTTCGTATCGGTGCTAAACACATTGCTCGAGACGAGCTAAATCAGCTATTACGATGGCAAGTAAGATCGAATCCGGTTGAACAACCACACTTAACGGTGAGGAAAGTAGGGGAGCAGAGGGAGAAGGATTTTGCTAATTGTGTGCAATTATCCGGATTTGAGATAAGTTGTCGGGTATCTCAGAAGCTGTTGTACATTAGACGTTTTGCAGAGGCGTTGGACAATAAAGGTATGAGAGAAGAATAGACCTGTTTTGAAAATCAAAAGTTTGACTTTTATCTTTGATTGTAAGCTGTACGCTCACGCTCGTCTCTTCAAAAGTGTTTTTTCGATACTGTTTATATAAATTTTGAGCTACTGTTCCCCGTTCCCTAACAATAGTTCAAAGTTCACTCATTACCTATTACCTGTTCCCCGTTCCCCGGTCCCTTTGAATATTTATCCATCAATTGTTTTTGTAAATCTTGCCAATGAACTCCTTCTAAACTAGGTAAAACTAAGTGAGCCATACCAACCCGTTCTTGAGGTCCGAGTCCTACCGTCCACATGCCAGCCGCTAAGCCAGCTTCTACTCCAGCACCCGCATCCTCTATAACTACACAGTGAGCTGGTTCTAAATTTAATTCTTTGGCTGCATGTAAGAAAAGATCTGGCGCTGGTTTAGAGCGAGTGACACTGTAGCCATCGGCGATCGCATCGATCAGAGCTGTAATACCTAATCTTTGGATCACCTCTCTGGCATTTTTGCTAGCCGAACCAATGGCTATTTTAATGCTAACGGCTCTAAGTTCTTCTAGCAAGTTTAACGCTCCGGGTAATAAATCTGCCGGGGTAATATCTCGAATAAATTCCTGATAGTAGCGGTTTTTGCGTTCCATCATCTGTTCGATCTGGGTTTCGCTATAAGCATCGGTGCGTTCGCCCAAGATGGCTAGCAAAGATTCTCGACGAGACAAACCTCGCAGTGCTTCGTTAGCTTGGCGATCGAAGGTAATTCCTTCTTCATCTGCTAGTTTTTGCCATCCTCGATAGTGATATTCTGCCGTATCGGTGATTACGCCGTCTAAATCGAAAATAACTCCTTTTATTTGAGCCGGAGAAGCAGGAGAAAAGTTAGCTCGATCCTGCTCGAAATCAAATTCATACCACTGTCCGCGCCATTGCAATTTGAACTTAAGGCGTTCCCAGTGGGGTGGCAGAGAGGGAGTGGCAACCAAACCTCTTTCGGTGATTTTGATGCCTCCAAAGCCAAAAACCACAGCTTGCCAGATACCACCTGTAGAAGCTCCATGAATCCCATCGGCAGCATTACCCCGCACATCTTCTAGGTCTACCATTGCCGCTCGCATAAAGTGTTCGTAGGCTTCTGCTGACTTACCCAGATCGCAGGCAAGAATCGCGTGAATTGAAGGACCGAGGGAAGAACCATAAGTGTGATCGGTACGGGGAGAATAGTAATCCCAGTTTTTCTGTAAGGTTTCTAGGTCATAGTCCAAACCGTTACTGTGTTCTCCCGGACTACCCCGCAATAAATAAAGCAGCATTAGGACATCGGGTTGCTTAAGTACCTGCCGTCGGTTCGCTCCTTCAATGCCCAAAATTAACTGCATCGAGCGAGTACGCGGCTCGTAATCTGCTAAATTTATATCTTCGAGCTGGAAAAACCCTTCACACTGTTCGATTAAATCTCTCTCAGTATTGTAAGGAATCCAAATACGGCGAACGATCTCGGACCAAAGTCTGAGTCTATCTGGGTTGAGATCGAGTTTGGTTTCCAGTTCGGTGGCTCGTTCTTTATACTCGCGGCGCAGCCAGTCGAAAACAAACAGAGCCGTTTCTAGGTGCCACTGCACCATCCTGTTAGTGAAGGCATTGTTGTGTACGTGTTCGTGGTATTCGTCCGGTCCGATGACATCGCGAATTTCGTAACGTTCTTTTCTTCCGTTCCATTCGACGCGGGTTCCCCAAAAGACGGCGGTCTCCAATATAATTTGGGCACCCCAATCTCGCATCCACTCGTCGTTGCCAGTAACCTGCCAGTATTGCCAGATAGCATAAGCTACGTCAGTAGTAATGTGCAGTTCGCGATCGCCGCACCAAATCCGAATCGGTTCTGCATCCTGAGAATTAGGCAGCACCCAACGGGGGGTAACTTCATCCCCCGTATCGGCACTTTCCCAGGCAAAGGCTGCCCCGGGATAGCCATAGCCTTTGGCTTTGCGTCTGGCTCCCGGCAGAGTGTGATAGCGATACATGAGCAGATTTTTCGCTAACTGCGGCTGAGTCAGAATCAGCACTGGCAAAATAAAAATTTCCGTATCCCAAAAGACGTGACCCCGATAACCGAAGCCAGAGAGTGTTTTTGCGCCAATACTAACTCTTTCGTCGTTGCGAGGAGTGCTGATGAGTAATTGGAAAAGGTTATAGCGTAAGGCTAACTGAGCCTTGAGATCTCCTTCAATCACAATATCGCAGTCTTGCCAAATTTTAGCCCAAGCTTCTTCGTGCTGTTGGCGTAAGGTCGAATAATCGGATTGGCAAACGAGTTGTTGTCGTGCTGTTGCTGCTGGTGCAGAAGTTTTTCTAGAAGTAAAAACCGTGACTATCTTTTCTAAGGCGATAGTTTGTCCTTGTTTGGCTGGGAAAGTTGTTGCCAAGATGGGATATCCCTCGCAGCCTTTAAGCTGTTTTAGTACTTGGCTGGCATTAGTGACCCTTATGCGAGCTGCCATTCCTAATTCCACATGAGAACTGCGGGTGCGCACATGCAACCAGACTCCTTCTGGAGATAAATTACCTTCATTTTTGATCTCCCCCTGTTTTAACCATTCCCAGTGCAGCACTCCCTGGTTATCGGGATAGCCGTTAATACCCGCCTGAACTTCTATTTCTCCCTCAAAATCTACCGGAGTTACTTGGAGAGAAAGAGCTAAGAGATGCTCGTCTGCCAAACTAGCGAAACGCTCAAAACGGAGGTCGAGGGTTTTACCGCTAGGACTACGCCAGCGCACCTGGCGAGTTAAGATACCACGACGCAAGTCGAGTTGACGCTCGTAACCGAGAATTTCCCCGCGATCGAGGCGAAATCCTTCTCCTTCTACCATAATTGCCAGCGGCAACCAATCGGGACAATTGGCTAGTTCGGTATAGACCATGGGAACGTCATCGTAGACACCGTGAATTAATGTCGCCGACCAATCCCCCTGATAACCTTCTTCAAAACTACCCCGCGTTCCGAGGTAGCCGTTACCTATGGTGAAGACAGTTTCTTTGTAATGCAAGCGGTCTGGGTCGAACTGAGTTTCCCTTACAGTCCAGTCCGTATAGACAAAATCGGCTTGGGTAGAATCTTTGGCATCCATCGGTACTTATCAATAGTCGGAAATTAATGCGTATGGGAGACAGAAAGAAATGAGGAATGAATTGAGATTTGCTATCTGGTACTAATTGGAAAAGTAATGAACAACTTAATTAGGGATCGAAGATAAGGGGTCACCAGGTCAGGATCTAGATAGAGAAAAAATTAATTAATTACTAACGCTGCATGTGCTGCTCTAGCAATTGCTCGGCTCTAGGTTTATAAATTAGATAATATAAAGCCTCCAGATAGCGGATCAGTGCTTCTTTGTTACCTTCTGTTGAAGTTTTCCAGAATTTGTAGATTTTGGCTAGCAATAATAATTGCTTCGTGTGCGATCGCCAATTATATTTGTCTCGAACTCGTCTAATCCCTCGCTGAGAAATTTCTTGCCAATAATCTGGATTTTGTTCGCATTCCCAGATAAATTGCTTAATTTTAGTTGCGGTCTCTTGTAGGTCAGTAGGATTAATTAAAAATCCATTTTCTCCGTCTTGAATAATTTCTAAAGGACCGCCAAAGCGCGTAGCAAAAGTAGGCAAACCCGAACTCATCGCTTCTAGGACAATCAGTCCAAAAGCTTCAAAACGGGCAGGATGAACGAAAATTCCTCCTAAATCTGCGATCGTGCGATAGGCTTCGGCAATATCGGCAGTTGCTAGCCGCAGTTCTAACCAGCGAATTTTCCCCTGAAGATGATATTGCTCGATGAGTTGGTTAATTTTTTCGATTTCTCCTTTTTGTTCGGCATCAGAAATTTCCCTGATTTGCACTTGGCTGGTCATTAGGATCAAATTACACAGTTGTTGTAATTCAGTATCGATGGCGAAGCATTCTACTAAACCGCTCAGGTTTTTGCTGGGAAGTAAAGGTGCGAAAGCGAAAATTGGACGTTTGCTCGGCTCTTCTAAGTAACCAATTATGTTGGGGTCTTCTTTATAGAACAGTAATTCTTTAATCCGTTCTCTATCTTCCGCAACACGAGCGGAAGTTTCGCTGTAGGAAAAGAAAACGTTCTGGTTTACTCCAGGGGGTACTACATTAAATTTAGGACTAAACAGCTCGATCCCGTTGACCACGTGATACAACTGGGGCATGCTGAAATGTTTATATGACTCATAGTAACCTATGCTCTCGGGCGTGCCTACTATTTCTTGGTAAGTACTGGCAAGAATAAAATCGGCAGCATTCATGGTAATGAGATCGGCGGTAAACTGTAGCGCAAAGTGGTATTGTGGTTCTAAATCTTGCCAAAAAAGGTTACTAAATAGATATTTTGGTTTTTCAAGAGCGTGCGCAACATTGCATTGAATTGCTCTCAGTTTTCTGGCAAGTAAAAACGCTACCAAGTTGCCATCAGAATAGTTGCCGATAACCAGATCGGGATGCCCTTCAAATTCTATCAGCAGCTCTTTTTCAGCATCTTCGGCAAAAGTTTCCAAATAAGGCCAAATTTCAAAACGGGAAATCCAATTTTGGGTCACTTTAGGATTGAATGTGCGGAAAGGAACGCGCAAAATCCAGGCATTACTAGTCCCCTGAATTTTCTCTAAGCGTCGATCGCACCGACTTCCCTCACAGTTGGGAATCAGACGAGTCAGAACGATGACTTTTGGTTCGATACCGAGAACTTCTAGTCCTGCTAGTTTAATATCTTCCTGTAACTGCTTTTCTAAGCTTCTAGCCTGATCGATAACGTAAACAACTTGTCCGGCAGTTTCTGGACGACCGAGAACACCTTCTTGACCCAACCAACCATGAACAGAAACGAGGACGAACCGAAAAATTAAGGGAATGTGAGCGAGAAAGGTTTCCAAGACGGCATGATCGGGAGAGTCAATTAAGCGATCGAGCAGTTCGAGAGTATCTCTTACCCGACTGGCATTAAATCCCCAACCCGGTTCAAAACCTAAATTTTGTAGCTCGAAACGAAACTTCTCGTAAGGAGTATTGGCAGGAAGCTGACCGACCAATTTGAGAGCTTGCTTGACTTGTTCTGATAGTTGCTCGGTCGAGTAAATTCGTTCGTTAAGGAATAGAGGCGTATGGTTATAATTTTTCTGCTGCAAGCCTTTTAAGAGAGCTTCTAGCCAGAGATGGGGAGCGGCGAAAAGTTTACTAGACAGATAACGGTTCAAAAATTCTAGTCCGTTACCGATATTTCTCGGGTCGCGAATCGTAGGAGCATCTTTGTAAAAAGGACCGAAATCGATTTCTAGTAAATTGGAACAATAGCGATCGACCCAGCGATCGCGCAAGGCGAGCAACTCCCTGACTGGCATTGTTTCCCAACCACTCAAATCTCCCGTCAGTCGATAAATTTCTTGAGAGGCAATTTTTGGACGCAAGATGAGCCAAATACTTTCTTCTTCTAAAAATAATTCATGGGTGTAAGTGAGTAATTCCCCAAGCAAGGAAGTTCGCTGAAAGTAAGCAGGCTTATCATGCTCGGTACAATAATTAGCGAACTCTTGCAAAATTTGATTGCGCAAGAAATACCGTTCCTGGTGAGTCCTCAATTGCCCGATAAACTGGCGCAGATCGGCTTTTTCATCACTGACAAGAACTGCTTGTATAAACTTAGACATGGTGGCTCTAGCACTCTACCATCACGATTACCAGTTACAGCAGGAGTCGGGTTGAAGATTAGGGAAATAGGGAGATTGGGAATTAGGGAGAAATTAATTTTTACCCTTGCCCTCATTTCCCGCTCCTCCCCAATGCTCGAAGGGAGTCACCGAGTCAGAAGTAAACACTGTTCCTTTTCCCTACTTTTGCAAGAAGTCTAATGCGTCCTAATTTTGTTGACTACCGCTATACTTTCTATCTTGCATCTTAGGTAAGAAGAAAAGTTTTGAGTTTTGTTAACCTGTTTCACATTTAATTTACATAATTTAAAAAGCCAGAATCATGACCAGGACTGAGTTTGATTCTTTTGACTTTTTTAACTTTTGAATTGCTTATTGTTATTTACAAAAGTTTAAAAATTACATATTTCGTAATATCCCTACGATTTGTCCGAGAGCAATACCGCCATCGTTGGGAGGAATGCGCTGATGCCAGTAGGGCAGAAACTTCTCTGCTCTTAACCTTTGGATTGCTCGTTCGGTCAGATATTTATTTTGAAAACAGCCGCCCGTGAGAACGATATGTTTTTTTCTGGCATATTTGGCAACTGCTATCATCATTTCTACTAGGGTATTGTGAAACTTGGCTGAGATTTGCCCTATAGGTAAGCCCAAATAAATGTCGGTTAAAATATCTCTTACCATAATTGCCCAATCGACGATCGCAGGTGATAAAGTATCTGTAGCCAGAGGTTCGATTAGCTCAAATTTGTACCTTTCCTCGGTTGGCAATCCTGAGAGGGCAAATTCTAATTCCATCGCCGCCTGTCCTTCATATCTATTTTCCTGACGCAGTCCGACAATAGAGGCAACTGCATCGAATAAACGTCCGGCGCTAGAAGTTATGGGAGCATTGACGTTTTTTTGTAACATGGTTTTTAAAATAGTTAACTCCCTAACAGTAAAAGCTTGTATTGGAGTTAGCTCTTTTCTTTCAAAAAGTTTATCGCCCAAAAGTTCATAGAGTAAACCAATTGCCACTCGTCTCGGTTCTTTAACTGCTTTTTCTCCTCCAGGTAGCCGAAAAGTCCGCAGATGGGCAATTCGCTTGAAAAATATATCCTCTATAGCGAGAAATTCACCGCCCCAGATAGTGCCGTCCAAGCCGTAGCCAGTGCCATCCCAAGCAATACCCAAAACTGGTGTACAGAGATCGCTTCCCATTAGTTCATTTTCCACCATACAGGAGAGAACGTGAGCGTAATGATGTTGTACTTGAAAAGCAGGAAGATCCGACTGCCAGGCATATTGAGTAGAGAGGTAATGGAGATGAGCATCGCAGGCAATGGCGACGGGATGAAGTTCGTAGAGTTCCTCAAAATCAGCGATCGCTCTTTTAAAACTATCAAAGGCTGGCACTGTTTCTAAATCGCCAATATGTTGACTGATAAAAACTTGCCTACCGATTAAAAGAGCTATATTATTTTTTAAATGGGCACCAACGGCTAAAATTGGGGATTTTTTGTCTTGAATTTTCAATGTAACGGGTAAAGGTGCATAACCGCGAGCGCGACGCAAGACAATTTCTCGCCCTGCCATGACTCGGACTACAGAATCATCTACAGGTCTAGCAATGGGGCGATCGTGTACGAGAAAAAGTTCGGCAATATTGCCCAGTCGTTGGAGTGCTTCGTACTCGTCGGTGCAAATCGGCTCGTCTGTCAGATTACCGCTGGTAGCAACTGTCGGGAAACCCAACTCTTTCATCAATAAATGGTGTAGGGGAGTGTAGGGCAACATGATGCCCAGATAGGGATTTCCCGGTGCAACTGCTCTATAAAAATCGGTTAATTCTTCCTTTTGCCTTAATAAAACGATGGGGGCTTCGGGAGAGAGTAACAACCTTTCCTCTAAAGCAGAAACATGGCAGTGAGCTTTAATCGATTCCAGAGAAGGATACATTAGAGCAAACGGTTTTTCTTCTCTGTGCTTGCCTTCACGCAATCTTTGAACCGCTCTTTCATTGCAAGCATTTACGACTAGATGAAATCCTCCCAACCCTTTAATAGCAATTATTTTACCCCGAAAAATAGCTTCCGCAGCCCCTAACAAGGCTTCGTGATGCAATGCCAGTATTTTGCCGTCACTATTCCATAATTCTAGATGAGGACCGCAGTCGGGACAGGCATTGGGTTGAGCGTGGAAACGACGATTTAGGGGATTTTCATACTCGGACTGACAGCGATCGCACATCATAAACTTTTTCATCGTCGTTTGAGAGCGATCGTAAGGCAATCCTTCAATAATGCTGAAACGGGGTCCGCAGTTGGTACAGTTAGTAAAAGGATAGCGGTAGCGACGGTTGCTGGGGTTGAAAACTTCTTGCAGGCATTCGGGACAAGTGGCAATATCTGGTACAACTAACGCCGTTTTTTCTCCCCGAACACTGGCTTTAATTTCAAAATTGTTGTAGCCAATTGGATTGAGCCAAGAGTATTCCAAACTTTGAATAAAAGAGCGAGGGGGCTTTTCTCGTTCCAGACGCAAAAGAAAAGTTTCTAGTTGCGATCGCTCTCCTTCAATCTCGCTCGAGACTCCTTGGGCAGAATTATTCACCCAACCTACCAAACCCAATTCCTTAGCTAGCTTATATACAAAAGGACGAAAGCCTACTCCTTGAACGGCACCTAAAATAGTTAAGTGCAAACGCTGTTTTGCTAGATTTTGCTTCATTTTGAAGGGTTGTGATTTACACGGAGAAGCGGTAAATTCTTATTTACTGTTTCCTATTTGCAACCTCACGCAAGAATTCTTATGAGTTAGATCTATTACGGCTAAGTTAATTGGCGACAAGTTTAGTTTTATACTCAAAAGCAGAATCTAACTAACTCAATCACAATCTTACCGTGCCAAAACAACAAAGTATTGCCTCCTGGCTAGATCGAGATATCTTCACTGCTTGGATTTTTCTGGCACCTGCCTTAATTCTACTGACTATCTTTCTTTTTTATCCGATCGCCTATCTGTTTTACCTTAGTTTTACTAGCGGCAGTTTTACGATTACGGGAATTGAGTGGGTTGGTTGGCGTAACTATCTGCGGTTGTTTACCGACTCTGACTTTTGGCAAGTAATCGGTAACACGACTTATTTCACTCTGGGGACAGTAATTCCTACGATAGTAATTCCTTTGGGACTAGCTGTCTTGCTAGATCGATCTTTTGCTTTACGAGACATCTTGCGCACTGCTTACTTTATCCCTTCAGTTACATCGTTAGTAGCAGTAGGATTAGGCTTTCGCTGGCTGTTTCAAACCCAGGGACCTGTAAATGAATGGCTGATTAGATTAGGATTAGAACCTATTCCCTGGCTAAGCAGTACCATTTGGGCGATGCCTGTATTAATTCTACTCAGTAGTTGGAAACAGTTAGGTTTTAATTTAGTAGTATTTTTGGCTGGCTTACAAACAATTCCCCAATCTCGTTATGAAGCAGCCGAATTAGATGGGGCAAATAGTTGGGCAAAATTTTGGTATATTACTTTGCCTGGATTGCAACCTACCTTAGTTTTTGCTACCGTTACTACTGCTATTTTTACTCTCCGCAGTTTTGAACAAGTTTATATCATTACTGGCGGAGGACCTCTTAATTCTACTAATATTTTGGTTTACTATATTTACGAACAAGCTTTCGCCCGTTTTGAGTTTGGTTATGCTGCCGCAGCAGCAACAATCTTATTAGCGATCGCGGGGATATTTGTTTATCTTCAATTAGAATTTTGGAAGACTAACTAAAATCAATCAACCTTTAGATTCTATTTATTCTCGCCAACTGTTAATTATTCGTATCCAGCAGCGATCGCAACAGCAATTTCTTCCATAGTATTGGCTGAAACTACTCTGATTTTACGGAGAAATCTTTTTGTAGGGGACGAAATTAGTTAGTCACACTTCATCCCATTAAGAAAAGGCAATTTAGTCCTCAATCATGTCTCCTGCTTGTAGTTATTGCCATTCTCTATCTTGTTCGTAATGTGCAACATTGCCTCAGCTGGTTTTGCGAGAATAAGACTACGTTCAACTAAAGGCAATTTTATAAATTCATGACGATCGATCTCCTTCGTTGGTAAAGATGTTTCTGGAGTTTGATTTAAGCTTGAAAAATTTTCCTTAATTTGAGATATTCATAAAGCATTAAATAGTTATTATTTATGTTATTTCTTTAGAATTGTCTATCTTTAACCTTACTACTTTGGGATTGTCGCTGTTTTTCCTGCTGACGGGCTTTTTTTTCTGGAGTAAGCTGTTCGTAACAGTAAGGACAAGAAATACCCTCTTCATAATGAGGAGAAGCTTTATCTTCCTCAGAAAGAGGATGTCCGCAACTACGACACATAGTATGGCTACCTTCTGCTAAACCATGTTTAACCGCTACTCTCTCGTCAAAAACAAAGCATTCTCCTTGCCATAAACTTTCTTCAGTAGGTACTTCTTCGAGATATTTCAAGATACCGCCTTTGAGGTGATATACTTCTTGAAATCCCTGACTCAGCAAAAAAGAGGAAGCTTTTTCACAGCGAATACCCCCGGTGCAAAACATGGCTACTTTTTTGTGCTGCTTGGGGTTGAGGTGATTGACTACATATTCAGGAAATTCTCGAAACGAGCGAGTTTTAGGGGCGATCGCTCCTTTAAAAGTGCCAATATCTACTTCATATTGATTGCGAGTGTCGATTACGATTACTTCTGAGTCGGTAATTAATTCGTTCCATTTTCCAGGTTCGACATAATTTCCCACCTGTTGGTTGGGATCGACTTCTGATAAACCGAGGGCAACGATTTCTTTTTTCAGCTTTACTTTCATTCGTCTGAAGGGAGAAGATTCAGTAAAAGCTTCTTTATGTTCTAAGTCGGCTAAAAGAGAATCCGATCGCAAAAACGCCAAAACCGCATCTATGCCTTGTCGAGTTCCGACGATAGTACCGTTAATTCCCTCTGGTGCCAAAAGAATAGTTCCCTTAGTGCCTTGTCTTTGGCAAAATTTCAGCAAAGGCTGCCTTCTAACGGCAAAATCGGATAACCGAACAAACTTATAGAATGTCGCTACAATTTGGTTCATATTTTTGCTGCAAAATTTCACCCCAAGGGTTATAATAGCCTAGTGACTGAAATTTGGGTTGACCACAAGCGGGGGTATAGCTCAGTTGGTAGAGCGCCTGCTTTGCAAGCAGGATGTCAGCGGTTCGAGTCCGCTTACCTCCATAATTATCGGTTAATTTGGTTTGTTACAGATTTTACTGAAGTTAATCACTAAATCTGCTTTGCGCCAAAAGCTGAGGGATTTGTAGAGATGAAGAACCGAGTAAGTCAACAAAGTAATGATTTCGAGTTCAACCGCCTCAATTTCCGTGACAAGCAAATAAGTGATTGCGATCGCTTTGTTTAGAAACATTGGTTACAACTTAAGCACGAATGCCAGTTGTCGCTGATAATCAAACAATGGCTCAAAGCTGGCTATTTTGAGAAGGATAGAATTCCTATCAAACCCCAGGGCAAATGCATATTAAAAGGAAGACTTAACTTAGAGGACTAAACTGTCTAAATTTTTCTGCCTGCTGTTGCATTCTTTTGCAGATGCGATCGCCAACTAGCTCGCACAAATCAAAAAACAGTGGAGCGCTAATTTCGTAGTAGACGCTGACACCAGAAGGCTTGCGAGACAAAATACCGGCTTGGATTAAAACTTTGAGGTGTTTCGAGAGATTAGCTTGTCCCAATCCTGTCGCTGTCGCAATTTCATTCACATTCATTGGCCCAGATTTCAAACAACTTAGAATTTGAAGCCGACTAACTTCAGAAAGCATTTTGAAATATTCGGCTACAGGAGCAAGAACGGTGGCAGACGTTTCAGTAGAAGAAGTATTAAGCACGAGGGAAAAAATATTTCTTTGTTTAACTATTTAATAATATAATTTTCTACTTATATAAAATATCACATTTACAATCGAATTGGAGTCTACAGCCGAACAGTATAAACGACCATCAACCCTTCTTACTATTAATTAAAAAGGTTATCCTGGGTTTGTAAATGCTGTGCTAGTAAATGTCGTACTTCTTCGTCTCTTGTAGGGGAAAAATCTTCATACCAGAGACTAATAGAATAGAGAAACTCCGGTGTAATTAAACAGACAACTTCCTCTACTTGTGCTTGTAACTGTTGACAGACAGAGGGATGTGCCACAGGAGTAGCAATTATTATACTTTTAGGTTGCTGCTGTCGGACAACAGCAATAGCAGCATTCATAGTCGAACCCGTAGCAATACCATCATCGACTAGTATAACAGTACGGTTTTGCAATTGAGGAACCGGACGACTACCGCGATAAAGGCGATCGCGTCGTTCTAGTTCTCGTTGTTCCCTTTCTGCAACTTCATTAATGATTTGTTGAGTAATTCTTTCATCTTTGACTACATTCTCATTAATTGCCATTACTCCCCCCGTAGCAATAGCACCCATCGCTAGCTCTTCATGTGTGGGAGTACCAAGTTTTCGTACCAAACAAACATCTAGAGGAAGATGAAGTGCTTTTGCCACTTCAAATGCCACCGGTACGCCACCGCGAGGTAATCCCAATACTAATGTATCGGGACGGTCCGTATAGGCTGTAAGTTTTTTTGCCAATAGTCGTCCGGCTTCCGTTCGGTTCGAAAATTTCATATTATCGCGTTAACCTCCCTATTTTTCTCAGTTCATCCTCGGAGTCTGCTCCTAATTTCACCTTTTGTGTATTAAAAGTTTGGTTCAAATTTTTGACTCATTTACTGAAATATTTTCAAGACGACTACACAAAAATTTCAGTCGCTCGAAATGATGAAAATAGAGTTGCGTCTTAAACTGAAGTTCAGGATATTGAGAGACAGGCGCAAGATTAGAATTACTCTAGCTATGGCAATATGCCAACGATAGACAACAAAGTTAAACGCTACGTGCTGGTTATAACCATAAAAAAAAAATTTGAAGATATCGTGAAGATAATAAATGTCATTTGTCGTGGCGATGATATAAAGCGCGTTTGCGATCGCTCCCCGATGAAGATTTAGAAAAGCGACACTCGCCTGCTTGCACTTGGTCAATTTTAGTCTAGCTTGGTTACACTTTTTTTGATAAACAAAGATGCTGATGCTGCTTGAGAACCTGTTTTAAATATTGTCCTGTATAAGACTTTTCTTGTTTTGCTACTTCCTCTGGCGTACCGAAAGCAATTATTTCACCGCCGCGATCGCCCCCTTCGGGACCTAAATCGATAATCCAATCGGCACAGCGAATCACATCTAAGTTATGTTCGATGACAAGTATGGAGTTACCTTTATCAACCAATCTTTGCAGCACATTTAACAGATGATGGACATCATAAAAAGATAAACCTGTAGTCGGTTCATCGATTAAATAAAGAGTTTTTCCCGTAGCGCGACGGGATAATTCTGAGGCTAATTTAACCCTTTGGGCTTCGCCACCAGATAAAGTGGGGGCTGGTTGTCCCAGTTTGATATAACCCAAACCGACATCGACTAAAGTTTGCAAGCGGCTGGCAGCCCGAGGAATATTTTTAAAGGCTGCCGAAGCTTCTTCGACAGTCATATCTAAAACATCGGCAATGGAATAATTTTTATATTTAACTTGCAAAGTTTCGCGATTATACCTCGCTCCTTTACAAACTTCGCATTGAACGTAAACATCGGGGAGAAAATTCATTTCGATTACATTTACTCCCTGTCCTCCACAAGCTTCACAACGTCCCCCTTTGACATTAAAAGAAAATCTACCCGGTTGATAACCCCTCGCTTTGGCTTCAATTGTCTCGGCAAAAACAGCCCGAATAGCATCAAAAACTCCAGTATAAGTAGCTGGATTGGAACGGGGAGTTCTACCGATGGGAGATTGGTCGATGGTAATTACTTTATCTATAGCGTTAAGCCCTTTAATGGTACCTAAATTTTGGGGAAAAGGTACTTTACGGGTAAGATGATGTTGCAGGGCAGGATGGAGAAGTTCATTTACTAAAGTAGATTTACCCGAACCCGAAACTCCGGTAATACAAACAAATTGCCCGAGGGGAATGGCAACATCTATATGTTTGAGATTATTCTGATGACAGTCTTGGAGAATCAAAGCAACTTCCTTGCCTTTTCTTCTTTCTTTGGGAGTTTCTATTACTTTGCGCCCCGATAAATATTCGCCTGTTAGGGAACGCTGCGATCGCAATAATTGTTCCAAGTCTCCTTGAACGACAATTTCGCCGCCGCGAACCCCAGCAAAGGGACCGATATCGACTATGTGGTCGGCATGGCGAATAGTATCTTCATCGTGTTCGACTACGATCAAAGTATTGCCCAAGTCTCGCAATTTTTTGAGTGTAGTTAATAACTTATCGTTGTCTCGCTGATGCAAACCGATACTGGGTTCGTCTAAAACATAAAGTACTCCGGTTAAGCCAGAACCAATTTGTGTCGCTAAACGAATTCTTTGAGCTTCTCCCCCCGAAAGAGTCATGGCAGCGCGATCGAGGGCAAGGTAATCTAAGCCAACATCGAGCAAAAATTGCAGACGAGCTTTGATTTCTTTAAGGGCTAATTCGCCAATTAAAGCTTGACGCGTGCTGAGTTGTAAGTTGTTAATCCGTTCCAAACAATCTCGAATAGGAACGCTAACTAAGTCATTGATGCGATATTGTCCCAAACTAACTGCTAATGCTTCTGGTTTGAGACGCTTGCCACCACATACCTCACAGGGTTGATAAACTATGTATTGTTCTAATTTTTGTTTAATGGCATCGGAGTTAGTTTCTTGGTAGTTACGCTCCAGCATGGCAACAATACCGAAGTAGTGGCGATGATAGCCTTCTCCTTCGCTGCGGCGAGAATCGGAATAGAAGAAAATTGGCTCGTCGCTGCCATGAAGTAGCACTTGTTGCTGTTGTTCGGTTAACTCGTTCCAGGGAGTGTGAATGTCAAAGCCATAAGCTTTACCCACACTGTAGAGAAGAGAAAGATAAAAAGTATTGTCCTTATCCGACCAAGGAGCGATCGCGCTGTAGACGGGTTGAGCGGGGTCGGGAACGATCAGTTCGGGAGAAAAGGTGCGCATACTCCCGATCCCGTGACAATGGGGACAAGCACCGTAAGGAGAATTAAAGGAAAATAAACGGGGGGATAATTCTTCCATTACTGTCCCATGTTCCGGACAAGCAAAGTTTTCCGAAAAGATAATTTCTTGGGGTATTTCTTGCTCTAAAATAGGTTCATTTTTTTTGCCATTTCCTATATACTTACTATCGGAACGCGACGCGGATACGAGTTCTGATGTATCATTTAATACCTCAATAAGCGCAATCCCCGAGGAAAGACGGAGACAAGTAGCGAGAGAATCAGCTAAACGCTCTTCTAAACCTAGTTTTTTGATTAGCCTGTCAACAACGACTTCAATATTGTGGGTATAATTTTTATCTAATTCAATATTTTCTGATAACTCTCGTACCTGGGAATCTACTCTTACCCTGACAAATCCTTGGGCGGCTAAACTCGATAATAATTGTTTGTGGGTTCCTTTTTTACCGCGAACTACGGGAGCGAGAATCATAAATTTGGTGCGGTCTGGCAGTGCCATGACACGATCGCACATCTCGTCAATTGTCTGCGGAGTAATCGAGCGATCGCAAATCGGACAATGGGGTTCCCCGGCGCGTCCGAACATAAGTCTTAAATAGTCATGAATTTCAGTGACGGTACCGACGGTAGAACGAGGATTGTGAGAAGTCGATTTTTGATCGATGGAAATAGCCGGACTCAATCCTTCAATGGCATCCACATCCGGTTTATCTAGCTGTCCCAAAAATTGACGGGCATAAGCACTTAAAGATTCCACATAGCGGCGCTGTCCCTCGGCAAAAATGGTATCGAAGGCAAGGGAAGATTTACCCGAACCAGAAATGCCAGTAAAAACAATCAATTTGTTGCGGGGTAATTCTAAATTGATATTTTTGAGATTATGTTGTCTCGCACCGCGAATTCTAATAGTGTTTTCAGACTGAGACATGAAAGCAACGCTTAATAGTCCTTAATAATCTTAGCGTTGTCTGACTCGTTCGTGGTTTATTCTCGTTGAGTAAAATAAAAGCACTTCTGTTGCAGGTAATATTCATGACAGGCAGTCGCACTCATGCCTATTTTTCTCCCGAAGAGTATTTAGACATAGAAAAAATTAGTCCGATCAAACACGAATATGTATGTGGGGAAGTTTATGCTATGGCAGGAGCAAGCGATCCTCACGATACTATTGCGCTTAATTTACTTACTTTACTTAGAAATCATGTCCCAGGAAGCGGCTGTCGTGTATACACGGGAGATATGAAAGTTAGGGTCGAAGAGGCTAATGCTTTTTACTATCCCGATGCGACAGTAACCTGCGATCCCAGAGATCGAAATTTAGTTTATTTTAAACGCTACCCTCGGTTAATTGTGGAAGTGTTGTCGTCTACGACAGAAAATTTCGATAGAGGAGAAAAGTTTAATGATTACCAAAAATTAGATTCTTTACAAGAATACGTTCTTATCAGTCAAGATAAAATCCAAATTGAGTGTTTTCGTCGTAATTTAGAAGGCAATTGGCTAGCTCAAACTTATGCAAGAGGAGAAATAGTTCAATTAAAGAGTATTGATTTTAGCTGGGCGAGAGGTTCGCTCCCTGAGCTATATGAAGATGTAGAGTTATTAGTTGACATATAGTTGAGAATGTAACAAATATTTTTTGTTTTCCCATGTCTTGCACACTTTGAATTTTGTACGGACGTAACATGCTAAGTCCCTACTACGAACTATGAACTATTCTTTTAACTCCATAGATCGCATCTTAGAAAAGCTTGAACAACAACCAGGTTGGGAACAGTACCAACAATATCGTCGCCTCTTGAAATGTTGGCAGGCAATAATTGACCGCAAAATAGCAGAGAATGCTCGCCCTTTATATGTTGCCAGAGAAGTGCTTTGGGTAGCAACGTCTAGTTCTACATGGGCACAAGAACTATCTTTAAGACGTTATAACCTTCTTCAACAGTTAAATGCCGAATTACCCTTTCAGTTAGTAGATTTGCGTTGTTCTCCTGCTTGGTGGCATCAGACTAAAAATTCTCATACTTCTACCAATCCTTTACCTACAGATCGACAGCAGCATCCGAGTAAAGTTGCTATCAATCTTACTACTTCTTCTCCATCGACAGATAATAACTCGCAAATCGATACGCCAACATCAAATTCTGCTGAAAAGCGATCGCAGCAGTTAGCAGCATCTTTTCAACGCTGGGCGCAAACTATCCAAGTGCGATCGCAAGACTTACCTCTTTGCCCTCAATGTGGTTGTCCCACGCCTAATGGAGAAATACAGCGATGGGGTTTCTGTTACTATTGCGCAGCTCAAAGATGGTCCGAAAAATCCCGTTAATATTTTCTTTCACCATATAATCTTTAAAATAAATAAAAAAAAAGAAGTTTAGCTCGATCGAGTTATTTTATATCGATCCCTAATTGATTTACTAAGATAATGACATAATTACTCAGAAATTATTTGTGTTTTAAAATACTTTTTTTTCAGAGCTGTATATATATATTAACCAATAATAAAAACAATCTAAAAAAACAATCTACCGCGGGGATCGCTAAAAGTAAGCAAGATAATGCCTTGAATCCGATCGATACCGATTTTCAAAGTAAGCACAATAAGAGATGGAAAGATGGATTAAAAATTATCTTGCAATAAATATCCAATGAAAAAAGCCAATTTTACTAACTCCTCTTGCCGATTTTGCCGTTATTATTATCCAGAAGGTCGCAGAGGTGGTACGTGCCAGAGACTAGGCGTACACGTTCAAAGCAGCTGGGAAGCTTGCTTTTTAGCATCTCCACCTTTTGTGAACCCCTGGGAAAATTTAGACGAAATTATTCATTTAGAACATTCTTTATCACTCAACTACTCTTCTGAGAATTCCTCACCCACACTGGCTCAATCGGAAACCGAAGTTCCTAGCAGCAAGATTAGTATTACTTAAAAAACCTCTTTCCAAACGGTCGATAAATTTTAGCGATCGCCCATCAAATAATTTAATTAATTAGAAAATATTAAATTAAGAGTCGCATCCTTACGTTATTGATGATGCGACTTAATTTTATGGTTGTGTATACTCCTGTGGGGATGAGGTTTAAGGCAACCAGGGATATTGACGAAAATTTGGCTTTCGTTTTTCTAAAAAAGCTTGCTTGCCTTCAGTTCCTTCTTCAGTCATGTAATAAAGTAAAGTAGCGTTGCCAGCCAGTTCTTGCAAACCAGCTTGCCCATCACAGTCGGCATTGAAAGCAGCTTTAAGACAACGGATAGCAATAGGACTTTTTTCTAAAATTTCTTGCGCCCATTTAATCCCTTCTGCTTCCAACTGTTCTACCGGAACGACACAGTTTACCAACCCCATTTCTAAAGCTTCTGCAGCAGTGTACTGACGACATAAAAACCAGATTTCCCGGGCTTTTTTTTGTCCCACGATACGAGCGAGATAGCTAGCTCCAAAACCGCCGTCAAAACTACCTACTTTTGGTCCTGTTTGACCGAAAATGGCGTTAACTGCTGCAATAGTCAGGTCACAAATGACGTGCAAGACGTGTCCCCCACCGATCGCATAACCAGCCACTAGGGCGATGGTTACTTTCGGTAGGGAACGAATCAGACGCTGCAGATCGAGAACGTTCAAACGAGGTACTCCTTCATCGTCCAGATAACCTGCTTGACCCCTGATACTTTGATCTCCACCGGAACAAAAAGCATATTTTCCATCTGTATGGGGTCCCGCACCGGTAAGAAGCACTACACCAATACTGCTATCTTCCCTAGCGTCGCAAAAAGCATCGTACATTTCAAAAACTGTTTTAGGACGGAAGGCATTGCGTTTATGGGGGCGATTAATTGTAATCTTGGCGATCCCGTTCCATTTGTGATAGAGGATATCTTCGTAAGTTTTGACAATTTGCCACTCAACTTGCATAGGTTACAAATATTTCTACAATCGTTTATTTTTAGGCAGCTTTGGGCATATTAGCGCGATCGGGGCGTTAATTGTGATTAATAATAATCGAGCGAACAGTTATTAAAAGAAGTTTAATACTAGCTTAATCTTTATCTAAAATAAGACAAGTTATAATTAATGATTCATACTAAAGATAGATAATACTAGCTGGGGATCAATGCTAATAATATAAAAAAGCACAAAAGTTGTTTAATATTTCATAAATTTTGGATAAATTTAAGTTGGAATTACAGATAGTTAGCAACCTTTTTAAGTAAGCATAAGTCTGTAAATAAAGTTTAAATTGTCTTTTGATTCAAATCCCCTATTAAACAAGGTTTAAAAAATGAAGATCGCTCGTACAGTTCGATGCCCCAATTGTGGCAGTCATGCAGAAAGATATAGTTGTTCGGCAAGTCATGTTCTCAGGACTTCGTGTTCTAATTGCGATTACTTAATGGTTCAATGTTCTCGGACTGGTAAAGTAATCGAAGCTTATGCTCCCGGACTTACCAAGCAATCTACCGTATCTAGGTAAGAGATGTTCGGAGTTGCCCGCAAGCAGCATCTGCTTCTAAGCCACGAGAATATCTTACACTAACTGAAATACGATCGCGCCTCAGTATGTTAGCAAATCTCTTGATTCTCTCTTGACTGGGGCGTTGATAATTAGCTTCTTCAATAGGATTATAAGGAATTAAGTTGACATGGGTTTGGAAACCATGCAAATGCTTGGCTAACTCCCTAGCGTGTTCCGGTAAATCATTCACTCCTGCTAGTAAAATATATTCAAAAGTAACTCTTCGTCCCGTAATCCGAACATATTCGCGACATTCTGTTAGCAGTGTATCGAGAGGATAGTATCGGGCACTGGGAATTAATTGTTCTCGCAGTTGCTGATTAGAAGCGTGGAGGCTTACAGCAAAGGTGACTTGTAGATTATGCCGTGCTAATTGATTAATTTTACCTGGCAATCCTACCGTGGAAATAGTAAGCGATCGCTGTCCGATGCCAACATTTTGATTGAGAGAATGAACCGCCGCCACTACTTCATTTAGATTGATTAACGGTTCTCCCATCCCCATAAAAACAACATTACTTATTCGTCGTCCAAAATCTTCTCGGACGGTCAAAACCTGATCTATTATTTCGTGATGTTTGAGATTGCGCAGAAACCCTCCCTTCCCCGTAGCGCAAAAATCACACGCCATCGGACAACCAACTTGGGAAGATACGCAAACTGTCAGCCGTTTAGCACTAGGAATACCTACAGTTTCGATAATCGAACCATCTACCAGGCGTAAAAGATATTTACGGGTTGCATCGGGAGCAATCTGTCTATAGTGGATAGTAGAGCGTCCGATGGGATAATCTGCCACCGACTCGCGCCACTGTTTGGGAAAGACAGATATTTCCAAAAGCGATCGCGCTCCTTTTTCATACAACCACTGATAGAGTTGCTTGCCTCGATAGGCTGGCTGTCCTTGTTGCCGTACCCAGTCAGTTAATTCTTCTAAAGATTTACCTAGTAATACTTCCGGTTTAGCTGACTTAATTAATTTATTGTCTAGAGAAGTAGTCATTATTATCTTTGCTTTATTTAAAAATTGAGCAGTAGTTAACGTAGAGAACGGGGAAACTAACGTATACTCACCTTTACCCCTTTCTCCTAACTTAAAACAAAAAGTTTATTAAGCGTTATGTATCGAGACTTTTCCCAATAAATTATGACTGCTGTAAAAAATTGATATTAGTATAAGCATGAATTTTTGCTGCATTTGCGCATAAAAACCCAAACCGATTCATAAAATCACTATATATAGTTAAACTTCTACTTTTTTGTCTCTTTACGCCTTCGCCATCGGTCATTGCTTAATCGGGAAAAATACGAACTATGAAATTCGCTCAAAAAATAAAATTATTTACTCTTACTTTATCAGTTTTCACCAGTACCATGCTGGTGTCTTCTCCCAAAGCAGTCTCTTTTGAAGAACAACGAGTCAATCCAGGACAATTTCTGTTAGTAGCCGTTCCCTTTGGTTATAAAGAACACAGACTAGAGATTATCGAGCAAATTCCTGGCAGACAAAAATGTTGGCAAGAATCTGGAACTAATCCGGTCGCAGTCGATTTGGTACTACTCAACTTCGATCATACAGATAGTTGTAAGCGTATTGCCAATAGCAATGGTTACTCCCTGCGGATTAACGGACAAGATGAAAAAGTAGCTTATATTCTCAAAATTGTAGAGCGTAGCGGTGAATTACAGTTAATTGCCTCTCACAAAGACCCAAAACAACCAGAGTTGGTGATTGGCAGGACTTATGGTTTGGGTGACAGTCCGTTAAAAATTAGGCTCAATCCTGGTTGGCAAATTACTAAACGAGTTCATCAAGGCAATGTCATCGAACACGTTTACTTAAGTGGCAGTTCCACAACAGCGCAAACTCCCAATTCTTTAGATCTGACTAATTCGACTTTCAGCTTTAGCAATCCCAGTAATTTCAATACTAGCAGTACTACAACCGATTCTTTTTCTAGTTCTCCCCAGCCAAATCCTACGGCTATACCAAATACGACCCAAACAACACCACCGATTCTTGACGGTAACTTTTTAATAGATGGTGTATCACAAGTATATAATTCTTTAATTAATCCCATTATGGGTTCTTTTATCGGTGGAGTTCAAACTAATCCGAGTCCCAATCCCAACTCATGTCAAGGAACGCAACCAGGTACTGCTATCGTAAGTAAATCAGGCATAGCCCCACAAAGGGTAGCGATTCTAGCTGATGGCACTTTACAATTAAGCGATGGCAGACAACTTAATATTAAACCCGCATTAGCTCAAAATGGTATCAATCCCGAGCAATTTCTAGCCGGACCAAATGAGATTCAACTCGATCTCGACGGTGATGGTCAACCAGAAGGCTTGAAGATAGAACAACCACCCCAGGCTTGCGCTTCGGCTGGTTATTAAGATCTGATTAAATACACTTTTTGGGAAAATTCATAAATGGATAGGATTGGCACTAGTAAAAACTCGTTTCGCTTCACCTGACTTCCTTGCCTTTTTTAGCTAACTTCTGAAATCGAATCAAATACGATCGAGATAACTAAAGATTCGGTCAAAAATCTTGGTTGTTTTGTGAAAAGAAGTTGCTATGAATCGGGTTTTTCTTAAATATAGTCATTCCAATTAATTTCCTCGTAGTGTGTCAAACAGGGAATAGGGAACGGGGAACAGTAAATAGCAAGGCTTACGGTTTCTATTGGGAACGACTATATCATCGCCAAATTGCGATCGCCCTAAACAAGAAATTTTTATAGAGACAACTAGCGAGTTTTCAGAAGATATGTGCTGGGATTAATTTAATTCCTGTTACTACTTACTAATGCTTCAACTTACGATTTAGTTCACTATATTAATTACGCTCTACAAATGCAACATCGTTATATTTTCTGTTGCCTCTTGCCTACCTTCACCAAATGTCAAATTAATTTTGCACGGGTACTTATATATCCGAGCGATAACCCTATTTTACAAACAGATCTATCATTTCTGCCTTGCTCTTATTCTTCAGCTATGATGGTTCAGTTAGTTAGACCCCTAAATTAATAATGAAGTTAGAAGTAATATTTGCCCATGTCGACGATTGAAGAACTTAAGCCAGCAGGAAGAGCAGATGTAATCATTTACATGCCCTACTATGCAAAAACTAAGCATAACTGGTTGCCCTATGCCATTTCTCTCTATCGTCAAGGTTCTCTAGAAGGAAAGCGCATTGTCGAAGGAGGTGAAAGTATTCCTTTTGTAGCTAGTTGGTATGTATCAAAATTACCTTCAGAATTAACTCGCTGTCGTCTACAATTTGACGGACAGGCAGAATTAAGTTATGAGGTAACTTTGTCCAACTCTGAGTTTATTGATTTCTTGATTGATGTCATCATAAACTTTAAGCGCTCTCACTTAACAGATTTTCCGCGCGAGTTTTACCGAAAACTACTGCGTTTTGATTAGTGAAGAGCAACTGTTAAAAGAGGAAGTAAGGAGTGCAGACGTGGCAAAAGCCGCTAAATATTTGCTGATTGGGTCAACAGAAGCTTACAGTGGTAAGTCAGCAACTGTACTGGGAATTACCCGCCAGTTAACCGAGCAAGGAATTGAGGTTGCTTATGGGAAACCTTTAGGCACTTGTATGAGTAATGATGCCACGGGAATTGTGGAAGAAGATGTTAGCTTCTTAACTAATACCCTTGGTTTATCAGCAACAAGAGTGCTAGCACCCATTCTTTATCTAGATAACGACACAATTTGCAAACGTCTTCAAGGAAAAGATGAAACAGATTACTCTCAGACTATACAAGATTATGTCGCTCAAGCAAAAGGAGATTTAATCGTATTGGAAGGACCGGGAACTCTTTGGGAAGGAAGTTTATTTAACCTCTCCATAGCAGACATAGCTGAAATAGTTGATGCCTCAATTCTGTTAGTAGCTCGTTACAATTCTTTACTATCAGTAGCTAGTTTATTAACCGCCAAAAAGTTTTTAGGCGATCGCTTGCTGGGTGCTGTTATTAATAATATTCCCTCAAAGGAATTAGAAACAGTTGAAAATTTAATTAAACCCTACCTAGAACAGCAAAACATACCTGTTTTAGGTATGATACCTGAAGATAAACTACTTAATAGTGTGAGCGTTCGCGAGCTAGCCAAAAGGCTCGATGCTCAAGTTCTCTGTCGTCAAGACCGCCTCGATTTGATGGTAGAAAGTCTTACCATTGGAGCAATGAACGTTAACGCGGCTTTAGAATATTTTCGTCAACGCGAAAATATGGCTGTAGTTACGGGAAGCGATCGCACGGAATTGCAACTGGCAGCCTTAGAAACTTCTACTAATTGTCTCATTCTGACGGGACACGTGCCGCCTCAACCTTTAATTCTCAATCGTGCCGAAGATCTAGAAATTCCCGTTCTTTCTGTCGATTTAGATACTTTAACTACAGTAGAGATTATTGACCGGGCATTTGGCAAAGTTCCCATCCATGAAATCATCAAAGTAAACTGCATTGTCGATTTGATGACAAAACATTTTGATTTCAACAGACTCACTAGCTATCTAGATCTAGAACCAGCAGTACCAGCCAAATAAAAAAGAGGCGTTGCTGAATGATTCTATGATGCGGGGACGTAGGGATTGCGGGACGCAGAGTTTTTACTTTCAACTGCGTATGGGCAGTCGTCCGCAAGCACTTGAGGGTTTTCTTCGAATTCAAGTGAACGGACGACCAGTTTTGGTGATATATTACAGATAGTCAATACGGCACTATTGCCACCGGACGTAGAAAGCCGGAACTATGGTAGATACAAGACCGTACTGAAAAGGTAAAGTTAAACCTGTAATTCCTAGCATCGCCGCCAGGAGTATGCGGAGCTGGGTTAAAAACATTAGTACTGCATATTTTTTTTTACTCCACGAACGAAAGTGTCTGGAGTGGTATTTGGACAAAAGTTTCCGATGCCAGCAGAGAAGGCTCCCTCTCATAGACCTCATGCGTTATAGATATGGGATAAGAGAAGCCGCGATTGCATTGCTTGCAATCAATCGTCGGTATCCTTCATACAATAAGAATAACTTTTAGATAGTTTCGCTACCAAGCAGATAGCAAACAGTTATGCAAACTCTGGATAATCCTAATCTTACTTCTAATACCGCACCAGCTTTTGATACTACTATTCACCGACGGAACACTCGTCCTGTCAGGGTTGGTAACGTAACCATTGGCGGCGGTTATCCCGTAGTAGTGCAGTCGATGATTAATGAAGATACCCTGGATATCGACGGATCTGTCGCTGCCATTCGCCGTTTACACGAAATCGGCTGTGAGATCGTACGCGTCACCGTACCTAGTATGGCACACGCCAAAGCGATCGCAGACATTAAGCAGAAACTCGCTCAAACTTATCAACCCGTTCCTCTTGTTGCCGACGTGCATCACAACGGTATGAAAATTGCTCTCGAAGTTGCCAAGCACGTCGATAAAGTCCGTATTAATCCAGGATTATACGTCTTTGAAAAACCAAAAAGCGATCGCACCGAATATACAAGAGCAGAATTCAATGAAATTGGCGCAAAAATCCGCGAAACCCTCAAACCTCTAGTACTTTCTCTTAGAGAGCAAGATAAAGCCATGCGCATCGGGGTTAATCATGGTTCTTTAGCTGAAAGAATGCTCTTTACCTACGGTGATACCCCCGAAGGTATGGTCGAGTCCGCTCTCGAATTTATTAAAATTTGTGAATCCCTAGACTATCGCAATCTAGTTATTTCCCTCAAAGCCTCCCGTGTCCCCGTAATGCTAGCAGCTTATCGCTTAATGGTGAAGCGAATGAATGAATTGGGGATGGATTATCCCCTTCATTTGGGCGTTACTGAAGCAGGAGACGGCGAATACGGACGTATTAAATCTACTGCTGGTATTGGCACTCTTTTAGCCGAAGGAATTGGCGATACTATCCGTGTTTCTTTAACTGAAGCCCCAGAAAAAGAAATTCCCGTCTGCTATAGTATTCTCCAAGCTTTAGGGCTGCGGAAAACGATGGTAGAGTATGTGGCTTGCCCTTCTTGCGGTCGTACTTTGTTTAATTTGGAAGAGGTTCTCCATAAAGTCCGAGAGGCAACTAAGCACCTGACTGGTTTAGATATTGCCGTGATGGGTTGTATTGTCAATGGTCCCGGAGAAATGGCAGATGCAGACTACGGTTATGTAGGTAAACAATCGGGTTACATTGCCTTATATCGTGGTAGAGAGGAAATTAAGCGAGTGCCGGAAGATCGAGGTGTAGAAGAATTGATTAATCTGATCAAAGCTGATGGTCGTTGGGTCGAGCCTTAGTTGGTAATCATTTGAAAAGATTTGTTGTCAGGGTTTGGTTTTGCCAAGCCCTTTATAGTATATGAAAAAATAGCGACAACATCACTTATCTACTGAAAGTATCATCCTATACGGTGGAGGATGATTGGTATAATAAGTTTTTAGAGCGGGTGGAGAAGATGATTAAGTCGTTTCAAATAATGTCCACAGATAAATACAGATAAACGCAGATAGGGTTAACGATTTGCTTTCAGGTTTTTAGTAATTTCTGATCATTCTTTTGATTTCTACTTTGGGTTTACCGAAGTTAATGAGTAGGCACAAGTTTAAGTTACTAGCTTTGAGATAATTGAGACATTGAGCTTGGTGATTGTTGTCTAGATAGTTTAAGGCTTTAAGTTCTATTAAAATAATGTTTTCAACTAAGATATCGGCAAAAAAATTACCAATAATTGTTCCTTTATAGTAAACAGATATGGGATACTGAGCTTTAACATTTAATCCTGCAATTTTTAGTTCTTGTACTAAAGCTCTTTCATAAACTTTTTCTAGAAAACCACAACCTAAAGTATTACTAACTTCAAAAGCACAGCCAATTATTTTTTGAGTCAGAGCATCTAATTTAGTTTTATTGGTTTCCATATTAGGATTGAAAATAGTATCCACAGATGAACGCCGATTAACGCTGATAAATTATTTGTTTCTTCGCTTTGTTCAGGATAAGGTTTATCTACGGACTGTACTCTTTAAGAATTCCCCAATACTCCAACAAGATATCAAGCAATCAATACACAAACTTCAACACCAACCAATAACCCTATCTGTGTTCATCTGCGTTTATCTGCGGACACTTTTTCCCTATATTGGATTTTTAAAAGTACCCCAAATTTAAGAAGTTTAAGGAGCAATTTACAAAATTTCTCTTCTTGCTTAATTATTAACTTGTCTAAGACTTTGGAGCGCAAGTTGAATACCCAACAACAAGAGTCCTAATGCCACAAAAGCAAAGATACCCGCGCCTAGGGCAACAACCCCAGTAACTAGGGTTCTTACGGCGATGGTAATATTTAGGACAACAGGGTTATTTGCTACTATCGGTTTGGTTGCATAAGTTTGGGCAATAGAAGACATAAGGAAATAAAGAGCGATCGCCAATCCTCCAGAAATAGTCGCTCCTACCAAACAACGCAAGAGTGTTACCTTCTTGCTTGAAGATTCTTCTATGTTCCCTGAATCAGAGGAATTTTTTGTGGGTATTTTGTTACTCATAAGAATAAATTCCTGAATTTATTTAATTTTAAAAGTTTGGTGAAAGTGCTATTTCTATTGAGTTACTATTATCATGATAAAAAGTGTTAAGAAATACTAGGTTAGATACTTTGATTACTTTGCCCTTTGCTTTGATGACGGTAGGCGATGGGTTGCGGTTATATGGTTTAGATGGAGATAAGCGTCTCAAAACTTTTCTGGATATGCAACTGAAGCTATATTCCCAAGTAGATGCTGAGGAAACAGCACTCTTATACGCAGCCACAGCATTAGCGGTATCTCAATCACCTCAAGGACTATTTCATCTTCAAAGAAGTATGCAAGTGTTGAGCGATCGCCTGGTGGAAGCTTTAGAAAAATATGGCGGTAAACTATTAATGCGCCACACTGTCGAAAAAATTCATACAGCATCGGGAAAAGTTACGGGGATAACAGTCTGTAACCCAAAAACAGGAAGAGTTTGGACGGAAAAGGCAGATGAAGTCGTTGCCAACCTCACCGTACAGAATTTAGTTCAACTTATAGAACAAGAAAAGAAAGTACGGAACCATTCTTTATCTCTAAAAGGTTACCAACGCCGAGTAGATAAATTACCCGAGGCATCTGGTGCCTTTGTTATTTATCTAGGAGTTAAACGAGAAGCAATACCTACAGACTGTCCGCCTCACCTGCAATTTCTTTACGACTACGACGAACCAATTGGCGAAAATAATTCCTTATTTGTCTCCGTCAGTAAACCGGGAGACGGACGCGCACCAGAAGGACAAGCTACTATCACTGCTTCTTCTTTTACCAATGTAAATTTCTGGTGGAAAGGCACGAATGAAGATTACAACCGTCTCAAACAGCAATATATGGAAGAAGCGATCGCTCGTCTGGGACAATACTTCTGTCTCACCCCAGAAACTATTATACATCGAGAAGCCGCCACTCCCCGCACCTTTGCGCGCTTTACTGGCAGAGAAAAGGGTATAGTAGGCGGTATCGGTCAAAGAGTATCGACTTTCGGTCTCTTTGGCTTTGCTACTCGCACTCCGGTTAAAAATTTGTGGTTAGTCGGAGATTCCACCCATCCCGGAGAAGGTACGGCAGGAGTTAGTTATTCTGCACTAACTTTAGTTAAACAAATTAAAGCTAATCGATAACTTTAACTCTGGAAAATGGCAAGCTAAGATTATCAAAGAAACAATTATTAAATTTAAAATTATCAACCTATGGAACTAATTCTCCAAAGTCTCGTTCAGTTTCTCAATATCTATCTACTACTCATCTTTGTTCGGATCTTACTCTCTTGGTTTCAGACTGCTGGATGGGCACAACAAGCCATGTCTTTTTTAAGTCCAATAACCGATCCTTACCTAAATATCTTCCGCTCTTTTATTCCTCCCTTGGGTGGGATAGATTTTTCTCCTATTTTGGCAATTCTTGCCCTGCAATTTGTAGCACAAATGCTAGCTCAGGTGCCGATGGCAGTTGGTTATTAATTATCGTAATAGAAAGGGCGTACTCGATCCGCAAAACCAGAGGCTTTAAATTGTTCCAACTTAAGGGGTGTCGGTTGATTTGCAGGAACGCTAATCCTGATTTCAAAATCACTGACCCCTGGTGGGACTTCGACAATCGTCCCTACTCTACCTCGATTTTCCATTACAGAGTTGCCATTAGCATCGTAGATACGACCAAAGACATCGGCATCGACAACGGTTTTACCAGACTTGTTTTCTGCTTTGCCTTTAACAAGGAAGCAATTTGCCGGTCGAAGATCGCCGCTATTAACAATTCCTGGAGCTAACTCTGCGGGGCATTCCTCATAGAAGAGATCGGATAACTTAATGGGGGTTAGAGCAGAAGCTGGAGCAGTGATGAACCAACTAGCCAGCCACACGATAGTAGAGATTAATAGTACTATTAAAACTCGAAACTGCATAGATAGCATTTTGTCATAAAGATTGCTTATCTATACAGCTTATCGTGAAACCGTAACTTGTTTTTAAAGCAAGACAGCAAGAAATTTAATACCAATATATTTTTACTGCTTAGCCCGCTTCTTCTTCATATTCGGGAGCTTTTTCTTTCTGTTTCTGGGGAATGTTTACTGGCGGAGGATTGTAGGGTTTTGACCGAATATCATCATCCCACATATCCTCCGCTTGCTCTTCGTATTGGTACTCGTATTCTGGCTGTACGGGTTGAGCTTCGTATACTGGTGCATCGTATACTCGCTCATCTGCTCTAATTTCGCTCCAGTTATCTTCTTCTATCTCTTCTTCATATTTGTCTTCATAACGAACAGCTTCTGCTTTTTGTCTCGGAGATGGAGTAACCAAAGTTTCTTGCCATTCATCCTCGTCCCATCGTTCTTCTCTAGCTGTGGTTCCAGTTTCTATTGGTGTGGAGATGGAAGGACGTACTGGCACACCCGTTCCTAATTGATTTTCTGCTTTAATCGCAGGTGGGTAATATTCTTCTTCTTCTCGTTCCCAAGGAGGACGACCAATACCCAAACGTTCGAGTAAACCGACTGAAATTTGAGTAATACGCTCTTCTGACCCCTCAAAAACTATTAATCGATTTGGTCCGCTGCTGACCACTTCATCCATAGACAGTTCGTAAGTGCTGAGCAATTGCTCGGGAATTTGGGGAATGCCTAAAGCAGCAATAATAATTGAATAAATCTTGCCATCGTCGGCATTGAACTGAAAATCTCTAACTCGACCTAGCGGTTCGCCAGCTTCTGTAATTACTTCACAGTTAATTAGCTTACTGTAGGCTTCAATATCGATGTCCTCAATTACATTTTCATCATCTACTAGTATGACATCACCAGTCTGCCTAATACTGCTTAGATACATGTACTTCGGAATTCCGGAAAATGAAAGGAAGTTATCTCGCAAACCCAAAGCTACTACTTCTCTTCGGTCGATATCTACCATAAGCTCTTTGACCACTCCCAATTTTTTGCCACTATTGCGAGTGATCACCTGTGTATTAAGAAATTCGCCACGTAAACGTATGTTTTCGGTTGTCATTGTGTTATTCTTATTCGGTTTAGGTAAGCTTCTGCCTGCTTAAACAATCTAAAATAAAGTAATAATGTTATTTTCTTATCTTGGGTAGCAACTCCTAATCTATAAATAGTGACATAAGAGTAGCTGTTACTTACTTAAAATATTCTAGCTAATCCCTGAACATTTGCCCTATTTGAGCATGGATAAGTAATTTTGGCAAGGGTAAAATTAAGGTCTAGTGCCGCTTTGCGGAAGTCAACGCGAGCGTCCAACGAATTTCCTTCGTTATGTCTGATAGAAACAAATTTGTTTCCTAAGAGTTCGACGAGATAAAAGTAGGCAAAAGAAAGGCTAAGAGGTAAACTTCAGAATGCCGTTCCGAATCTGAGATTAGATAATGATGTCTTATTAATTAGTGATGAGGTCATATTAATTAATCCAGAAACAGAGCAATATACAAAAGGTGTTGTCGATCCTGAAGAATTTCAATTTGTAGATTCTGCACCAGTATTTGTAGGTACATATTTGGCAAAATTAAGTTCTGAAGCAGAGCCTCAAAGACTCAAACTTTATCCAAACACAACACCAGGATTTTCAAAATTTACAATGTTATCTGAAGGCAAGGTTAAACAAATATAGGTCGTATTGCTAGCAAAAGAGAGTATGCCTAATCCTAATCGAACCTGCTTTTTCCCCGAACCACATGAAAGTCGTCGCTTTGGCTTTGGCAGTGGTGCATTTGTTGTCAATAGACCTCTTGCATAACTAATCAAAAAATTCATATTTTGACTGAGAGCCCAACCGATAATTATAAATTCCAGCTCAGAGACTTAATCGAAGATTAAAGCGTCTTCTTCGATTACGATCTCGTGTTGA
>JADEWQ010000031.1 GCA_015207585.1 Pleurocapsales cyanobacterium LEGE 06147
GAAGTACCACCTTCAGTAAGCTAGTTAGTACTCTAGGTACATAGTCTAGTCAACGTTTTAGTCTTTAGGAAACTAATTGGTTAGATAGTTTCTTTCAAGCCCTCACCTCCGGTGATGGGTTATTGACAAACCGCAAATAAATGATTAAGTTGATTTGTCGTTTGTTTTTTGTTATTTATTATTGGTACTGATAATCTGTCATAGCTCTCAGAATCAAGAGGTTTCATGGTTAACCTAAGTCATATCTTGGGACTCGTTATCTGTTTTGTCGGTGCTTTTATCTTCTCTAGCTTTGTGGAATATTGGTTGCACCGCTTGATGCATGTTTTTCCTAAAGTTTTTCCCACTCATCCCAGACATCACCGCAATAATGCAGGGCAAGGTTTTTTATGGGAGTTTCGAGATTATGTCCTGGGTAGCTCTATCTTGATGTTTGTTCCTTTTTTTATCTCATGGGAAATTGGTCTGAGTTGGTTACTCGGAGCTTTAGCTTATGCTGCTTTTGCTGCCTACGCCCATCAGTTGCAACATGACAACCCTAAAGCTTGCTTTTGGATGAAAATGCCAGTTCACTATGTCCATCACGAATACAATCAATGGCATCACAATTTTGGCTTAGGAGTAGACTGGTGGGATTATGTATTTGGAACCTACCAAGAGGCTGATTGGTTGTCAGAAAAAGCCAAAGATTTACCCAAGAAAAAATTATTGGAATTAAAGTGGCTCTAATTGGATCGAATATAATGCTTCTAGCTTACCAGAGGTAGCCTGTATGAGGGGAAGTATTGTGGTTGTCTCTAGGGGCAAGGATAACTCCTGATAGCGAGCAAAGGCTAGGTTTTCTGGCTTAATGGTTACATCAAAAAAAGATTTAGCTCTCAGCATTTCTCCGATCTCTTTCTCTAGGGTAGCGATCGCTTCTGGAGAGAGTTTACCCTCGATTACTCCCAGACGCATGTAAAAATCATTATCTACTTGCTCGCTTAGAATATGATATTTGTGGAGTAAGTTGAATTTTTGAGCATCGCGGCGAAGATAATCTAAGTCGAGAGAAATGAAGTCTTCCCAACATGGCCAACCAATTAACACGGCTAGCAACGTTTGCTCTCCCGAGGGTTGTAGTTGAAAGGAACGTTGATAGGGATGTCGATCGCGACTTAGATAATTATAGTCTATAGAAGGATCGTAGCCCCCAAAGCGGATATTCATGGGTAAGTGATCGCTATCTAGAAGATAATTAAGAAAACCGGATAAATCTATGTATCTAATTTTTTTTCTCCCTTCCCAAAACCATTTACTCATAACTCCTCGTTCTGTTTTTAGTCCTTCGCAGCCAACAATCGTGCCATGCACCTGTCCGAGTTGGTAACTAGTAAATTTGTGGCGAAGTATTGTTGACTCGGATAAATAAGTTTGTAATTGGGCAATTGATGCTGCTAATCGAAATGGTTTGTCACCATAAAAAGCAACTAAACTAACATTCGGAAAATCAGGAATTGAGAGAGAAAACATAAACGAACAAAATTATTGTTAAAAATTATTCGATCGAAAGACATAATACAAAAGTCAGGATTCAAAATGAAATTACTCCTGACTACTGTACGGACGAGAATTTCGCTTGCGCAGCACTGCCGCTCGCCGTAGGCGCAGCAAAGCGAAGGCAGCACCGCTCTACTCCTAACTTCTTTTTGAGAAAATACTCTAGCTTTTAGACAATACAAACATTCACTCCAATAATCTTTCCCCGATAGTATAAGCTTGTTTAGCGGAATCGTCCTTAGGGGAAAAAGTTTGTCTAAAATTGTCAAAAATTTACTTTAATTAGCCAATATAGAGAAAACCTTAAATTTTTTACTGCCTATAGCAGCAACTTCTTGTCAATATCGTTAGACTAAAGAATCACAATCTAAATTTTGTGAGAGTTTAACTTTAAATAAAGCAACATAGTTTAGGATCATGCAACAAATATTCTCTGCGATCGCTCTGCTGCCTCCTTTTTTAATTTTTATTTCTATAATTTTAGTTATATTACCAACAATTATTGCAATTTTATTACGTTACTCTCTTTACAGACATTTACGTGATTTGGAGCACAGTCTGAGAAGATTACTGAGTGGAGCGAGCCAAGAAGAAGCACCAAGAATTGTTCGTAAACTGCAACAAAGATTTCAGCAAACTAATAGCAATTTTGAACAAGTTAATACAACCGCTATTATTGGTGGTGCTTATAGTCAAGAAAAGTTTGACTGGTTTGGTTTATCTTTAAATTGCGAATCAGTAAACTATTTTAGTCGTATTCTGCCTAATCTTTTACTTGCTTTCGGTTTATTAGGAACATTCCTGGGAATTACTATAAACTTGGCTAATTTAAGTCAAACTATTACTCAAATTGACATCACCGATGTAGCAAGTTTAGTAGGACAATTAAATCAACCTTTACGAGGAATGGGCATTGCTTTTATTAGCAGTTTGATCGCGATCGCCTGTAGTGCTTTGTTAACAGTAATTAATTTACAATGGAATACCAGTACAACTAGATTAGCCTTACTTAACTTATTAGAAGATTATATTGATAATATTTTCTTACCTCAACTGCAGCCACCTCATCCCCTGTCAGAAGCGATCGACCGTTTTAATCGAGATTTTGGCACTCTCTTACATAAATTAGGATACACCATTGAAGAAGCAATTACTAATTCTTTCAGTAGAATTGAACATAGTGCCAATATTTTTCAGCAAGCTGCTAGTACTTTAGAACAAAGTAGGTTTCCCGAAAAACTATCTTCGGCTACAACAGATTTAGCGATCGCCCAGAATCAATTTTCTCAATCCTCGTTAGTCCTGCAAAAATCCACTCAATCTTTTGAATATACTCTAGATTCAATGCAAAAATTATCTCGTAAGTTTATCGAGATGAGCGAAGAAATTACTAGTATCAATCAAAAATATACAACTTTAATTGAACTAAATAAACGCAAAAATGTCACAGAAGAAGCTAGTTTAAAAGAAATCAAAGCCGAGTTAGCCAGATTGGTTGCTCAAATGAAAGGAATGTAAGTAGATCGGTCTAAGAAGAAGTCAGGAGTTAGGAGCCAGAAGTCAGAATAAATTAGTTACAGACCTTACTAAAATCCTTCTGATTTCTGAATTTCGTATTCTGTCTACTTGTTTAAAGGGAATAAGAAACAGTGAACAGTGATTACCTTGGGCGATTTTAAGTAAAGTAATAATCTATCTAACACCTAACACCTCATCTCGGTTTTATATTTATTTATACTCACTTACTTAATTATTTACAGCAATAATCATTTTAAAAGAGTGTACCCATGGGCAAAAAACAACTGCATCGCACTTATGAAGCCATTGAAGAGTTAAATATTTGGCCGTCTTTTACCGATCTAATTGCCAACGCTTTTATGATTATCAGCCTCTTCTTACTCTTGGCTTTATTTAAATCACTATTTTTGAAAACGGCAGCAGACGAAACTGAGTTAAATCTGAGTGAAACTGAAAGACAAGTAAGAATTTTAAAACGAGAAATAGCCGTTTTAGAAAATGAATTGGGAGAAAGTACGGATACTATTAGGCAATTAAGAAAAGGGTCGGCACAATTACAAACTTTACTACAGCGTAGTAATAGCCGGGTAAATATCTTGGAATCAGAAGTAAATCGCTTAAAATCAGCTCCTCCTGTAGTTGTCATTCAAGATTCGGGAGAATTTCAATTTGCTTCTGGCAGTGCTGAATTACCAAGTGAATTAAGACAATATATCATCACAGATTTAGTAGAAAGAATCGAGCAAATTAGTCAAGAACGCAATCTCTATATTGTAGAAGTAATTGGGCATACTGACGGACAAATTAATGTTAACAGTCCTAGTAATTTAGACCAACAATTAGAAGCAGTAGCCAAGGGAGAGCGATCGATTAACAGTCTCAGTCCTGGTTCTAATGTCGATCTAGGTTTGATGAGAGCATTAGAAGTAGTAAAAGAACTGCAAGAAATTCAAAAACAAGGACGTTTGGAGGGAGTAAGATTTCGTGCCTATTCTGCTGCTCAACTATTGCTTCCTTCGGGAGATTTTGCTTCTATAAATCGCGTACCAGATGCAAGTAGAAGAAGAATTGAAATTCGTTTTTCTCCTATAGGAAAAGCAGAAACAATTAGATAAGTTGCTACTAGTATAGCTGCGCGAAAGTAAAAAGTAAAAAAGCCCATTATAACCTAGGCGTTTCATCGCTCTAGAATAATGGGTTTGTGTTCTGAGATGAAAATTATTTTTAACCGCAATCTGGATAAAATTTATGGGTTGACTTAATTAATGGCAAAATTATAAATGCCGATTCCATCAGAAATACAATCGCTCATTAACCGTTTAAGCCAGGAATTAGAGGAAATTGAGGAAGAAGTGCTAGAAGACGGATTCGTGAAACTATGAAAAACTGTCAGCGTAACAGGTCAAACCTGAGATTTTGAGCGAATCGGGAGAAGATTTGGCTGCCTTACTGGGTGAGGTAATAGAAACTAAGATAAGAAGTAGAAATTTACTCAACCGCTTGAGAGATTTATCATGAAACAATTACCATTTGAGGAACGCGCTACAATCTCTTCTAGACCAAGCTAGATTAACTAGAAGATTTTTATGTTTCTCAGCGAATTATCACCTATCGTTAAAGAACTACTACAACAACCTATTGCCTTCACTGGTGGCTTCTTTTCTGGGTTACTGCGGCTCGATCCCAACGATGAACCCCTAGCTAGTTGGCTAAGCAAACAAGGATATACTAGTACCGACAGAGATGATAACCAAAACAATGGCAGTGATGGTCCTCATTCGATTTCCATTGAATAGACAAACGATCGCTGTTCAAAAAAACTCGTTTGTGATTCCCAGATCGTGAATGTATTTAAAAAATCTACACCTGCGGTCTTTCCGTAACTACATAGACCAGCAGGTGGCTTTTTCAGCGCAAAAAACGATTCTGGTTGGCAATAATGCTCAAGGAAAGTCAAATCTGCTCGAAGCAGTGGAGTTGCTTGCTACCTTAAAAAGTCATCGAGCCAATCGCGATCGCGAGTTAGTAAGAGAAGGTGCTGCTACGGGTCAAATTGAAGCGATCTTAGAACGAGCTTATGGTGTAACAGAACTAGGTTTAACTTTCCGCAAGCAAGGAAGACGTACTGCCGCTCTCAATAAAGAATCTTTGCGCCGTCAACTAGATTTTTTAGGAACGCTCAATGCAGTACAATTTTCCAGTCTTGATTTGGAATTAGTCAGAGGCACCCCAGAATCTCGTCGTAATTGGATTGACGCGCTTTTAATTCAACTAGAGCCAGTCTATGCTCACATACTGCAACAGTACGAGCGAGTTTTACGCCAACGCAATGCTTTACTTAAAGCGATTCGACAGCAGCAAGAGGAACAATTAGAAACATCGCCAAATTCCCCAGATGTTTCTCAACTACAATTGTGGGACGAGCAATTAGCTGCTGCAGGTTCTAGGGTAACGAGGCGAAGAGCGAGAGTTTTGTCTAGATTAGCTCCCATTGCCAGAGCCTGGCACGCTACTATTAGCAAACAAACGGAAGTATTAGAAATAAAATACGCTCCCAATATTGATTGGACTGAAGACGAACCAGAAAAAGTACAACAAGCTTTTCGAGCTAAAATCGAACGGCGACGGCTTGCCGAACAACATCAAGGGAAGACAGTTGTAGGACCCCATCGAGATGAAATTGAATTTATAATCGACCAAACACCCGCTCGCTATTATGGTTCCCAAGGACAACAACGCACCCTAGTTTTAGCTCTAAAATTAGCCGAACTCAAACTAATTGAAGAGGTAGTCGGCGAACCACCTCTTCTTCTATTAGATGATGTTTTGGCCGAACTCGACCCCAACCGTCAAAATCAACTGCTCAATGCCATTGGCGATCGCTTTCAAACTCTGATTACGACTACCCATATTGGCTCTTTTGACGTACAATGGCTCAAAGATTCTCAAATTCTCACCGTCGAAGCAGGAAGAATCAGTGAGCATTAAGCTCATCCTCCGCACTTAACATAGCAGTGCTTTTACCCACTGCGGTGAGATGAAGCGAGTACGATTATTTAACAATTTAGACATAAATTGTTAAAAACAAGGGTTTTTGGTTAATGTATAATATCTATTCCTAATTAAATTAGCAACACCAAAATTCGCTTGTTCCAAAGTGGACCAAATCTAAGTAAGTGGGTATAAATAAATATAAATATAAAACCGAGATTAGGTGTTAGGTAGATTATTACTTAACCTAATACCTGTTAACTCTGGTGACTGTTCTCTGTTTCTTCTACCATCATTTTCTATTTAATTTGACCGACCTACTTACCGAATCTGAAATAATCAAGAAACTCAGCACTAAAAGAGCTAGAAATGTACCGTTAAAATTAGAAGCTCGTCCAGCTATCCTTATTCTATTTCAATATTTTGGGAGGTTAAAAATCATGGTTTTTAAAACTTCTGTTTTTGAAGTGTTTGAATATGATTACAATGGCGATGGCATTATTAATGAAAAATCAACTATTAATAACATCTACGACCAAAATAATAATTTAATTAGTTTGAGAATTGAAGATGATTATGGCGCTGACGGCATTATTAATGACAAATTAATCATCAATAATGTCTGTAACGAAAATCACGATCTAATTAGTTTGGTATTTGAATACGATTATGATGCCAATGGCATTATTGATAGCAAATCAACTATCAATAATATCTACGACCAAAATAACAATTTAATCAGTTTTGTGTTCGAATACGATTTCAATAACGATGGCATTGTTAATGAAAAACTAACCATCAATAATGTCTATGACCAAAATAACGATTTAATCACTTCGGTATTTGAATACGATTACGATGCCAATGGCATCATTGATGAAAAATTAACAATAATGTCTATAACGAAAATAACGATTTAATCAGTTCGGTGTTCGAAGATGATTATGGTGTTGATGGCATCATTGATTTCAGAATCATCTATAGTGCAACCTACAAAGAAGGTGATGCACCAGATATTTTTGTGGTTACCGCTAAACAAGGACATGACTCGATCGCTGACTTTGAACAAGGAGTAGATCGGATTGGACTGCCTCAGGGGATTACATTCAGTCAACTATCATTTATTGACAAGCAAATTTTGTACGAGGGTCACACCTTAGCCATTTTAACTGGAATTGAGACTGCAACCCTCAATGCTAATGATTTCATTCAACTTTAATTTTAAATCCAATGACCTGTTAGTTTGATTTTGGTCATAAGAGCAGACAAAACAACTGTGATCGCATAATGATGAGGTCTGGGACTAGTTGACTTTAGCTGAATCTGGCATTCATCCCCGCGCTGTTCCAGGTCAGCGTCGGGAGAAGTCACCTAATATTAATTAGGGGCTAAGGTTTGCTAACTAGGCATTACACCTACTTCGACATTCAGATCGAGCGTTCTTCCTTGACGAGTCAACTGGAGAGGCAGTTGTTCTCCTATTTGGGCTTTCTCTACCGCTTTTTGTACTTGGTCTGCGGTTTTAATCGCTTCACCATTAATGGACTTAATCACATCGCCAGTGCGCAATCCCGATCTAGCAGCGGGAGAATTGGGAACGATTTCTACAATGAGTACTCCTTCCTCGTCGGCGAGCTCGAATTCTCTAGTATTTCTAAGCTGTTCTTTTACTTCTGGAGTGAGAGATGCCATGCGAATTCCTAGAAAAGGATGATCTACCTTGCCTTGAGCGATCAATTGTTCGGCTATATTTCTTGCTGTATTGATAGGGATAGCAAAACCGATTCCCTGAGCATTTCTAATGATAGCGGTATTAATGCCAACTACTTCCCCATTGGCATTGAGTAAAGGACCACCAGAATTACCGGGGTTAATAGCTGCATCGGTTTGAATAAAATCTACTCGTTTATCGCCAACACCGACTTGAGAACTATTTCTTCCCGTAGCACTGATAATACCAGTCGTAACTGTATTATCCAGACCGAGGGGATTGCCAATAGCGATCGCCCACTCGCCAATCTGCAATTGGTCGGAATCACCGAAGGCAACTGCAGGTAAGTTATCGGCTTCGATCTTGACTACTGCCATATCGGTCAAAGAGTCAGTACCCAAAACAGTTCCATTAATAGTACGACCGTCTTTAAGGGTAACGGTTACTTTATCTGCACCGTCAACTACGTGAGCGTTAGTTAGAATCAAACCGTCAGAACTAACAATAAAACCGGAACCAGTACCCCGTTGAATTTGTTCGTCAGGAATTTGAGGAATTTGTGAGCCAAAAAATCTACGAAAAAATGGATCGTTAAAAGCCTCTGGCAATCTAGTTGCTACCGTACGAGAAGCATTAATTCTTACTACCGAAGGACCTACTTTATTGACAACTTCCGTGACAAAAGTACCCGGTGTGGCAGTTGTCGTTACCTGCTGAGAGTTTTGTTGTGCTGTAAATACAGCTGATGATTCTGGAGTTCTAGCAGATATTTGTGGAGTGTTAATCAAATAATTTCCACCTAAGGCTATACCACCTCCTAATAGCATTAAGGAGAGAGAAGCAGTAGTTTTTTGCCAAAGAGAAGGCTTGTGCTGTGGATTGGATTTGGAAGAAAAGGTTTTATTCATTACTTACAAACACCTCTGATGCATTGATTCAGATAAAAATAAGGGGTTAAATAAATTCAAGAAAATTTAAATAAAATAATTGCTCGATGGTTCTAAATAAATGTGAGGAAAAGTCAGCTCGAGAAAGTCTGAAGGAGCATAGAGGAAATATCTGGAGCTGACAACTTTTAATATAAAAAAACAATATGACTTTTTTGTGACGAGCTTATGAAATTTTAGTGACAAGTTAACACGAGTAAGATAATAGTAGTTGATAAAAAGAAGTGACAGCCCTATCTAAATTTTAAGCCAGAAGCTTTTTAGACAGCAAGTTTTATCCCCTATCTGGCGATTTTCAAGTTACCCACCAATAGAGAATAGACTTCTTGCTTTTATTCGGAGGTTTTATATTGAGAAAGGGAATAACGGTTTGTATTTTTAAATTCTTTCGTAACGCCCCATTAATTCAGTTTTTGCCAGAATATGATTCTCCATTGCTCGTTCTATTTGTTGTTTAGTTGATTTTTCTGGCAAGTTTAATTGAGTGTCTAAAGCATACAACTTAAAGAAATAGCGATGTTCTCGATCTGGGGGACAAGGTCCATAGTAATCTAAATTATCGCCCGTACCAATACCGTGAATTCCTTGTGGTTCTCTTCCTTCCTCAATTTTGGTTAGATCGGGAGGCATGTTAAAAACAATCCAGTGATCCCACATTCCATCTGCTCGCAGGCTTTTGGGTACGTCGGGATCTTCCATAATTAGAACTAGACTTGTTGCCTCTGAAGGTACATCAGAAATAGTTAAGGGAGGATTGATGTTTTCTCCGTCGCAAGTATATTTGGCAGGAATCTTTCCTCCCTGTTCAAATGCCGGACTAATTAGTTTCATATTTAATCCCTTGCTACTGTAATCATCAGTTATTTTTGGTTGAGATAAACTAATTTTTTTAAGTCTCTAAAAGTTATCTTCCGAGCGAGCAATTACCTTTACTTATAATATTTTTTTTCTTTGGCAATCATCCAAGCAGCGATCGCTCCACCGATAAAACCAAAGAGATGTCCCTGCCAAGAAATTCCTACTCTTAAGGGTAGAACGCCCCAGATAAGTCCTCCATAAAGCAAAAAAACAGTTACTGACAAAATAATGGAGGGTAAATTTTTCTGGAAGTAACCTCTAAACAGGAGAAATCCCAAATAACCAAAAATTAAGATACTTGCACCAATATGAATTGAACCGGGAATACCAAACAACCACGTTCCCAGTCCGCCTACCAGCATCGTGATAATAGAAACGATAAAAAAATCGCTGGTTTCTTGAATCATTGTCAGCCAACCAAGAGTCAGAAAAGGTATAGTGTTGGCAATTAAATGCCCGAAGCCGCCATGAAGAAAGGGAGCAAATAAAATACCTCGCAGTCCAACTAAACTGTGAGGTCGAATGCCCAGTCTATCTAATCTACCCTGAAAGAAAAATAAATCGACAAATTCTACTATCCAAAAAACAGCGGTCAATCCAAGGAGGATGAATAATTGTTTTTGAAACTCACGAACGGGGGAATTTCTACGATAGCTGCTCATAACGTGCGTGAAATGGGGTCGGCTGATGCGGTAACTTTTATTAACAATAGCAATTTTTTACAATCGGGCTTTGCTTGTGCCTTGCAGTCCAAGGTACTCCGCACAGATTCGGCGGAACGGGGCAGAGTTCATAAGCTGCGGACGCAGAAGAATCCACCTGCACACAGCTCTTTGCCTACTTGGACTTCGTCAAATTAAAACACAGTATCGGGCTTTGTAGCCAGATCGTGACGACAAATGCCCAAGATTTTTATCATTTCTTAATTAAGAAATTGACCATATCTTATCGTACGTTAGCAGAAAAAAGCTTGGATTTTGCAGTGGTGACTTGCTTCAAGAGAAGACTATTAGAGAAAACAAAGATATAGGTTAATGCCTATCTAGTTTAGGAATTTTTTAACAATTTTTTGACATAAACCCGATCGCATCTTGCCGTCTCCACTCCCGTAGCGGGTTGATAACCACTTTTTTCGTATAGTTTAATTGCTTCTTTCAATACCGATGCAGTTTCCAGCCAGATTTCTCGAAAGTCCCTAGCTGCGATCGCTGCTTCCAATTGTTGCAACAAATCTTTGCCCAATCCTTTTCCTCTAAAAGCAGGCAAAAGGTACATCTTACGAATTTCCACTGCCTTGTAACCCCTTGCGATCGGATAGTAAGCAGCAGTTCCGATTATTTCTCCTTGCCGTTCGACTACCCAAAACTCTCCTCCTGCCTGCAGGTAAGTAGTTTCTACCTCCAATACGTCTCGATCTGCCCCTGTCGGTTCCCAAGGCAAACCATACTCTTGCAAAACATCTCGGATTACGGCTGCCGCTTCAGCGCGATCTCTCTCCTGCCAATCCCGGACTAAAAACTCTCGATAAAAACTTTTCACTATCTATTTTTTAATTTTTAATTTTTCCTTTTAACTTTTGACTTTCCTAACTATGTATCCTTGGTTCTGGATGTAAGGTAGATAAAATATCACTTTCAATCACTGCTAATTCTTCCAAACGCCGATCGACTACTTCTCGATGCGCGCAGTAGTTATTTGCCAGTACCCAGTAAATACCGTAGTGACGTGCTTCTGATGCCATCAAACTACGATAAAATTTAGCCAATTCGGGCTCGGGACAGTATTCTCCTAATAAACCCAGCCTTTCGTGAGAGCGAGCCTCGATTAAAGCAGAAATCAACAAAGAATCAAGGAGGCGATCTGGTTCTTGATGACGGATCTGTGCTTTGAGTTTAGCACCATAGGGAGGAGAATTTAATGGTGCTAGCGCGATCCCCCGCTTTTCTAGCCATTGATTGACTTGCTCGAAATGTTCTAACTCTTCCTTGGCGATCGCGGTTAGCTGACGGATTAATTTGCTGTAGGAAGGATAGCGAAACATGAGATTGATTGCTACTCCCGCTGCTTTGCGTTCGCAGTGAGAGTGATCGAGGAGAATCGTATCCAAATTAGCGATCGCTTGCTCGATCCAAGCAAAACTGGTAGGTCGTTTCAAGATATTAATCTTGCTATCTGTAGACGAAGACACCGTTCCTCAACTTATAGACCAATATCCACTTGTTAATTCCTGTTTTAAAGACCTTCATCACTAGATGAAAAAAATTTTCATCTCTGTTAGAAGACCCTCCACAGGCACAAAATGCTCCCACTGTACTTTAGGGACACAGAGAGGGGCGTACGAGCAGAGGGTTTAGAGCTTTTAAGGGACCGCCGAATGTGGTAATAGGCAAATGCCAGAATTCCATTCTGGCAAACCTGTCATTCAAAACGTTCTTCAATGATACGATGCAGTTACGGAATGCACCCCTGCCTGCCGGAGGCATGTCTTTAGCGAATTCGATACGGACCCTGCGGGAACACCCAACAACTCCTTAATGCCAGACTACCGTCCGCCCTCTTAGCTGGTGAACCCCGTTATCCAAACAAATTTAATACTATTTTTTCGGCGATAGCAACATCATCATATTTCGTCCTTCTCGTTTTGGGGCTTGTTGCACTTCTGCTACTTGTTCGAGATCTGTTGCCATGCGTTTGAGCAATTCTTCTGCTAGATCGGCATGTTGAATTTCTCGGCCTCGAAAACTAATTGTTGCTTTTACTTTATCTCCTGATTTGAGAAAACGTTCGGCATTTTTGACGCGCACGTTGTAATCGTGTTCTTCAATTTTGTAACGCATCTTGACTTCTTTTACGTCAGCGTTATGCTGCTTTTTCTTCGCTTCTTTTAATTTTTTATCTTGTTCATACTTATATTTGCCATAGTCCATGATTTTGCAGACAGGAGGGTCTGCAGTTTCACTAATAAGAACTAAATCTAAGCCCTTTTCTTCGGCTATGGCTAAAGCTTCGTCAGGCGATAGTACTCCGAGTTGAGCACCGTCCGTATCTATAACACGAATTTGAGGAAAGCGAATTTTTTCGTTGATTTTGGCTAGATCGCGATTACTATTATTACTACGTCTTCTATCTTTCACAGGCTTATATCGATCTTCTCTCTTTCTGAAATTGACTAAACTATATTTAGATACTGACTAAGGTTTATTTACACCGATCATTGTACTGATTTTGTTATTAATGAATTGTTAAGTTATCCTTAGCTTCTAATCTAGCTCACAGTTACGTTCGGCAGCAATTTGGCAATTATTTAAGATTAAGTCCGTAGAATTGCAAAACAGACTCCTAAACTTGTTCGGGCAGAACCTCTAATCTTAGTGGCAAAATCGATTTAGTGTAAATATTTTTAAATTGTTTTTAATTAAAGCTAGTTTTGCAAACAACTAAACATTGGCAACAACGTATTGGCAATCAAAGGGATTGGGTTTGGCGGGGATGGCAAACTCGTTACACTTATCTTAGAGCAACCCATTCTTCTAGGACACCTCTAATTTTACTCCATGGTTTTGGGACATCTATCGAGCACTGGCGACATAATCTGCCAGTTTTGAGTCAGAAGCATACGGTCTATGCTCTCGATTTACTAGGTTTTGGAGCATCGAGAAAAGCAAATGCAGACTACACTGTCTCTTTGTGGGTAGAGCAAGTTCATGATTTTTGGCAGACTTTTATTCGTCGACCAGTGGTGCTCGTGGGCAATTCTATTGGTTCTTTGGTGTGTCTGACCCTAGCTGCCACCTATCCAGAAATGGTTGAAGGAATAGTCATGCTTAGTTTACCTGATGTTTCTCTTCGACAAGAAATGATCTCACCCATGTTGCGGTCTTTAGTTACTAGTTTAGAAAACTTGGTCGCTTCTCCACCTTTGTTAAAAAATTTGTTTAAAATTCTCAGACGACGACCATTTATCCGAAGTTGGGCAGCAATAGCTTATGAAAATAAAGCAGTTATTACAGAGGAACTGCTCGAAATTCTTTCTGCTCCCGCTTATGATGAAGGAGCAGAGCAGACTTTTTGCACTTTATTTAGAGCAGTGAGACAGCCAGGGTTTGCTCCTCCTGCCAAAGAAGTATTACCCAAACTCAATATTCCCATGCTGTTGATTTGGGGTCGTCAAGACCGCATGGTGCCTCCTAATTTAGCCCCTATGTTTGCCCAGCTCAATCCCAACATCAAATTAGTGGAAATAGAACCAGCGGGGCACTGTCCCCACGATGAATGTCCAGAACAATTTAACCTTATTTTGCTCGACTGGCTAGAGGAGAATAATCGAGCCGATAAACAAGCAGAAGCGCGATCGACTTCTGACATCCCATCTCAAGAGCGGAACTGCATTTAAGAGATACTCAATTATCATAGGATAATTGGGACTATTTACTTTAAAATTAGATTGTTTTTTGTCGTCAACAATGAAACATACTATTTCCGTTTTAGTAGAAGATGAAGCAGGAGTTTTAACTCGTATTGCTGGCTTATTTGCGCGTCGTGGTTTTAACATAGAAAGTTTAGCAGTTGGTCCGGCAGAGCAAGTGGGTATTTCACGTATTACGATGGTTGTGCCTGGAGACGATCGCATCATCGAACAACTGATTAAACAACTGTATAAGCTGATCAATGTGTTAAAAGTTCAAGATATTACTCAAATCCCTTGCGTAGAGCGGGAGTTGATGCTAGTTAAGGTAAATGCTACTGCTTCTAATCGTGCCGAGGTAATTCAACTGGTACAAATTTTCCGCGCTCGCATTGTCGATCTTTCCGAAGATACTCTCACGGTAGAAGTAGTGGGAGATCCTGGCAAAATGGTAGCCATCATTCAGATGCTAAATAAATTTGGCATTCGTGAAATTGCGCGTACGGGGAAAATTGCTCTCGTCAGAGAGTCGGGAGTCAATACAGAATATCTTAAATCTTTGGAAGCTAAAGTATAAAAATAAACAAAAGACGAGATTGCCAGGGGTTCGCTATTACTCCTTAGTCGCTACCAAACGTGCCTCGGGCTTTGCCCGACTCAGCAAAGCTGAAGCATTTTACGGTGTGGCAGCACCTTCTGCGCCGGATCGTAGCAGATCTAAATTTTATTTTGCAATATTCTTACTTCATTACCTCAATAAGAGCGCAAACACTCACGAACATGCTATGACAGTTAGGGAGTTAGGCAAAAAACGATAGAGTGTTCAATGCTCAACAAAAACACGATCTTTTTAGTATTGTTACTTTTTATTCCAGTCTCGATCGCTGCTCATTTTCTGGAATGGGATGCAACTGTAGTATTTATTACTGCAGGTTTAGGCATCGTACCTCTAGCAGCTTATATGGGTGTAGCAACAGAAGAAATAGCCGTAGTGGTGGGACCGAATTTAGGTGGACTCCTAAATGCTACTTTTGGCAATGCAACCGAATTAATTCTCGCCTTTATAGCTCTCAAAGAAGGACTCATTAGTATAGTCAAAGCCACCATTACCGGCTCGATTATTAGTAATTTACTATTAGTCATGGGATTTTCGATGCTTTTAGGGGGTTTGCGCTATAAAGAACAAAAATTTCAACCAACGGCTGCCCGAATGAATGCTTCTTCGATGAATTTGGCAGTCATTGCCATTCTTCTGCCTACGGCAGTTGAGTATACTTCTACAGGCATTGGCGAAGCTACTTTGCAACATCTTTCTGTGGCTGTTGCAGCGGTGCTGACTATAGTTTATGGACTAACTTTACTATTCTCTATGAAAACTCACGCCTATCTCTACGATGTAGGTTTGGCTGAGTGGGAAGGAAATTTGGAAGCAGACATCAATTCGACATCCACAGAATTAAAAGAGAAACCCAATTTGTGGTTTTGGATTGTTGTGTTGCTGGTAGTAACTCTTGCCGTAGCCGTGGAATCGGAATTGTTAGTAGATTCCCTTGAAGAGGCGACATCTAGTTTAGGATTGACAGCACTATTTACCGGCGTAATCCTACTGCCTATTATTGGCAACGCCGCCGAACATGCTACTGCCGTGACGGTAGCCATGAAAAATAAAATGGATTTGTCTGTGTCGGTAGCGGTAGGTTCGAGTATGCAAATAGCCCTATTTGTCGCTCCCGTATTGGTCATCGCAGGCTGGCTGATCGGACAACCAATGGATCTCGATTTTAATCCCTTTGAACTGGTAGCAGTAGCAGTAGCAGTTCTAATTGCCAATTCCATCAGTTCTGATGGTCAATCTAATTGGTTGGAGGGATGTTTACTTCTGGCAACCTATGCAGTGCTGGGACTGGCTTTTTATTTCCATCCAATAGTCGATGGATTGGGTTAATACTGATTATCGCGAATAAATTTTTCTATTAGTGTTAGCACTGGCGGTTGAATTTCGTGACCCATATTAAATTCCCGATACTTTACATTTATACCTAAGGCATTGAGTTTTTCTCTTGCTTGCTGGGCAGCTTGTAAAGGAACGACAGGATCTTGCCTGCCATGGACGATGAGTACGGGAGGAAAGCGCTCGCGAACGGAGAGAGCGAACCTCTCGCCTCTTGCCTGAGGTTGAGCGTGGAGATAACCGCTTAAGCTACACAACCCAGCTAGGGGCAAACTCAACCCAACATCAAGGGTCATTGCCCCTCCCTGAGAAAAGCCTGCCATAAAAGTTCGATGAAGGGGTACTCCGGTATTTTTTTCCAGAGATTGCAGCCACTCTAGTAATAGTTGCCTGCTTTGGGTCAAGCCGCGATATTCATTTGAATCTAAGGCATACCAAGCTCTACCTCCCGGTACTTGCGGATGAGCAAAAGGGGCATTGGGAAACATGAACCCAAACTGAGGTAAATTGAACATTCGAGCAAAGGGAACCAAATCTTGAGCGTTAGCACCCCAACCGTGAAGGGCGACTAATAGATGAGTGGGTTTTTCTCCCTGACTCGGTGGGACAGAAATGGCTTGGATAGAACTATTAGCAGTCATTGTTGCTTAGATTTTTACTTGTGAATTTTTTCTTTTCCATTCCCGTTCTACTTTATCAATTCCATAAAAACGCTTCCAAAAAGCATCTCTTGCCCAAGTAGGAAATATTTTGGTCATCATGAAAATGAGCATGTTACCCCCCGTAGCAGCAACGTAACGGGGTTTGGGATTGCAGGCGGCGATCGCTTTAGCAATCACTTTTGCCGTTTTTTCAGCACTCCATCCCAAAAGGTCTAGCTGGCGATCGATACTTTCTATATTTTCAAAAAGGGGAGCATACGGACTTTTGGCATAATCTGGGATATTTTGTTGTACTTTCTCCCAAGCAGCACGGAAAAAATCGGTAACTACAGGTCCTGGTTCGACCACAACCACTTCAATATTAAATCCTTTTAACTCCATCCGTAGCACGTCGCTGAGAGCTTCTAAGGCAAATTTGGAGCAACTGTACATTCCCGTGGCGGGAAAAGGAATTCTGCCGCCGAGAGAGCTGATATTAACAATTCTGCCCCATCCTCGTTCTCGCATGAGTGGAACTAAGGATTGAGTTAGAGTTAAAGGTGCGTGAAAGTTAACTGCAAACTGTTCTTTAACTGCTTCGGAGGGAATTAACTCCATCGGTCCCATTTGTCCGTAACCGGCATTATTGACCAATACATCAACTTTACCGAAATACTCGACTGCACGTTTGGCTAAATCTTTTACTTGCTCGGTTTGAACCATATCTGTCGGTACGGTTAAGACTTGTGCTCCTACTTTGCAGCAGTTACTCGCTACTGCTTCTAACTTGGATTGATTGCGAGCCGCTAACACCAACCGAACGCCTGAAAACTGAGTTGCTAAAGTTTCTGCTAATGCTGCACCAATACCTGCAGAAGCTCCCGTAATTAAAATTACCTGTTCCGACAGAGGAAGAATTTTGGGCATTGAATTATTGGCAAAAATATATATTTCGATACCAAAAATAGCTTACCAATTATTATTTTGATTTCATCGGCTACTTTCTGCAGTCCGACAGCGATCGCTCTCCAGTTCTGCTGGTAGTTCTTGTAAATATAAAGTATGGAATATTTAACGCGCATTGCGTCCAATTAGCTCGGGTTTTTTTGAAACGAGCTAGTTCTTCGATGATGGCGATCGGCAGTACTACATCGTTGTCCTCCAGCCGAAAGATCGCCGTTGGGTCATCAACAGCGCGTTGGTATCGATCGCAAAAGCTTTTTTCATAAGTCAAACAGAGACAGCAAAAAGCATTTGACCTCTTAATATCGAAATGAGGAGTAACATTAAACCTGATGCTCAATGTGACTTATTTCCAGGGATTTTAAGGATTTTATTACAAAAATAAATTTAAAATTTAATTAAAACTATTTTAGACAATAAGGTTGAATTTCTCTCAGTGAATCACTATGGGCGTGCCTACAGTTACCCAATTAAATAACCATTGGGCACTGTCAACGGGAAGATTAATACAACCGTGACTGACTGGAGTACCAAAACTGTTGTGCCAATTTGCCCCGTGAATAGCGTAACCTCTGTAGTAGTACATCACGTAAGGCACGTTTGGAATATCGTAGTCTGCACCGCGCATTCTGTCAGTGGGATGTTTTGACTGAATGTTAAATACTCCAGGATAAGTGGGTGTTGCTGGTTTACCAGTAGAAATAATTGTCGTGTATGTCTCTTGTTTACCTTCCCAAGCAATTAAATGTTGATTGGCAAGATCGATTTCAATCCAGTGTTTTCCTGTGTCTCTCAAAGCGTTTATGCTTTGTGCAATTGCTTCTGGCTGAGAGTTGGCCAGAACCGGAGTGGAAGTTAACCATCCCCAAGTAGTTAAACTAACTGTAGCACTAACCAAAAATGTTACCCAAAGACGAAGCCATTGATTCGGACTTTTCATGGCTGTACGCCTCCTTTTTTAAACAGTAAGAGAATACAGCAGCAAAATTGCTTTTAAGTCCGCTTCTAGATTAGCTATTTCTTATCCGTTTCTGACTGTTGTTACTTCTAGTCTAGAAAAACAGTTTGAGAAAGTTGTGAACAAGATTAGTTGGAGAATTATGCCCTTCATTGTTCCTTAACAAAAGTATTTATATCCTAATCTCCAATTCTCTTGGGATACTACTCAAAATCCAGATTGGGCAATAACTGCAACATTCCCATGCCCAATTCCTCCCCATTGACGGCTTTGACTTCAAATAGTGCTAGCATATCTTGCGGTTGAGGATTGCCCCTGGCGGCTCCCGTTGCGCCCATGGCAATAATTAACCCACAATAGCCTTTTGCTTGGTGACAATGGCGATGCCATCGCTTAAGTGCTTGTACGTGCTGAGGAAAATCGTGAGGATATTCAGCAAAAACATGTAGCTTGCCATCACCGGTTTGCAACATACCTAAATCGTAGGTTTCTCCTGTAAAGGGATCGTTGCCCGGATTAAAACAGACTGCTTTTAACCCGCCTGCCCGTTGAATAGTTTCAATGATTGACATGGCTTTGGGGCGAGAGGTTTGGATGACGATCGCTGGTAAATTTGCTCCCCTCGGCGAAAGATTTAGAGATTGATAATAGGTTTTTCTTTGTTTTTTGAGTTGCTCTAATATTTTCCAGGAAACATTGCCAAGAGTAACTAGGGAACCATCAGGAATCAAATCTTCTTCAATGGCAATATCAACTTCTTGACCATCGGGCATTACTTCTAAGCCACTGTCATCACCGAGAGCCAAAAGTTCTTGGGTTAGTTCCGGTAGAGTAGCAATTTGCACCGAGACAATTTCTGAAGTATTTGCTGTTGAAGAAAGAGAAATGGTGTAATGAGCACTAATTTTAGGTAGCTGTTCTGGCTCTAAGTCTTGGGAATATTGCCTGACAAAGCGCAACAGTGTCTCCAATGCTATATAAACTATTTTGGCTTCCTCTTCATCGAGAAAAGGACGCATGCCTTCATAGGGATGTAAACTGCCAAAACAAGGGATAATATCAGTCGTTTCCGAATCTTGCCATTCTTCTTCCTCTTCTACTTCCTGGCGATCGACTTCAAAATTCAAAAACCAGCAATCTTGATTTAAAAAGGCTTGTTCTAATTGAGCGGCAGACTTTTCTTGTAGGGCAGCGGCACGAAATCGTTTGAGAGAATCTAACGAGCGGTAGAGCAATATACCAAACTCCGCTCCCATCATCCCAATCGCGCAGATATAAACCGTTCCTATTTCCCGATTTTCTATATCTAAAGCAAGAATATCGCAGTCTGCCAATAATTCCCAGGGTGCTTCTTCCCAGACTTGCTCGGCCGTCTCTTGAAGTAGGTTTTCATAGTGAGGAGGTAAAGAGGGAGGTTTGGTAGTGCTAATTTCCTCCAGACTTTGAAAAAGCTGGTCGATAAGGGGCAAATCGGGAGCATATTCGATGGTAATATCCAGATTTTGCAGTGCTCCTCGTAAAAAAAACTGAATTTCGCGATCGCGCACGATAATTTTTTGAGGACGAGCTGGTTGAGCGGGATGATGAGGGGATTCGATCGCCCGCAGTAAAGTCCTGACCACTGCTTCTAATCCCGTGTCGGGAGGAACGATTTCCATCGAACGCACGCAGCCTTCCGAACCATCTACCCAAATAATACATTCTCCATCCCCTTCCATTTCTGGCTCTAGACTAGATGCCATACCTCCCAAAGGACGGCGATCGCCTTCCCAAACACTAGGTATCTGGGGAACTTTTTTTAATCTACGTCTGGTGGTTTGAGGAAGAGCCGTCATAAAGAAATAAACTTAGTTTGTAGTAATTACTTTTTTTTCAACAGAGGATTGTATGAGCAAACCATATTCAATCCCTTCAACTACTGCTTGATAGGAAGCATCGAGAATATTAGTGGAAACCCCTACTGTAGTCCAGCGTTCTTTGCCATTACTTGACTCTACCAATACACGAGTTTTGGCAGCAGTTCCTGCCGTTCCATCTAAAATCCTAACTTTGTAGTCTGTCAGATGAAAGTTAGCAATTTCTGGATAAAATTTTACCAATGCTTTGCGTAAAGCTTGGTCTAACGCCGATACCGGACCGTTGCCTTCGGCTACTTCCAGTAAGTCTTCCCCATCAACTGCTACTTTAATTGTAGCGAGAGCATTGCTGATAGAATACTCGACTCCTGAGAGAATGTCGCAATGAACTTGAAATCCTTTAAGCTGAAACATTTGTTTGCGCTCTCCCAAAGCCGATCGCATTAATAATTCAAAACTGGCTTCGGCAGCTTCAAATTGGTAACCTTCATTTTCTAGATTTTTTAACCGTTCCAGTATTTGCCTACAGGTAGGGTCTTGTCTGGTGAGATCGATACCAAACTTGGCAGCATAGTGGATGACATTACTCAAGCCGGACTGGTCAGAAATAACGATGCGACGTTGATTGCCAATTAATTCTGGCGAAGTATGTTCGTAAGTTAAGGGATTGCGCTTAACTGCCGCCACGTGAACCCCTGCTTTATGAGCAAAAGCAGAACGTCCGACAAAGGGGGCGTGGTCGTCGGGTGCGAGATTGACGATTTCGCTAATTAAGCGACTGGTACTGGTAAGCTGGCTCAGTTGTTCGTCTGTAATACAGCGATAACCTAGTTTCAGTTGCAGATTGGGAATCAGGGTACACAGATTAGCATTACCACACCGTTCCCCATAGCCGTTGATCGTTCCCTGAATCATGTTTGCCCCGGCGAGCACTCCAGCGAGGGCATTAGCTACGGCTGTTCCCCCATCGTTATGAGTATGCATACCTAATTTGCTCTCTGGTATAGCCGTGACTACATCCCGAACAATTTCCTCGATTTCGTGGGGTAGAGTACCGCCGTTGGTGTCGCACAGAACCAACCATTCTGCCCCTGCCGCTCGGGCAATTTCTAAAGTTTGGAGAGCATAATCCCGATTGCATTTATACCCATCAAACCAATGTTCGGCATCATAGATAACTTTTCTTCCCTGGTTGCGGAGATATTCGATCGAGTCCCGAATCATCGCCAGATTTTCTTCTAAACTGGTTTTGAGTCCTTCGGTGACGTGTAAATCCCAAGATTTGCCAAAAATAGTAACCCAATGGGTTCCTGCCGCTAAAATTGATTGCAGCATCCGGTCTTCGGCTGCCGTTGTGTGGGGACGACGAGTAGAACAAAAAGCGACTACTTCGGCTTGTTGGAGAGGTTCTTCTTGTAGCTTCCAAAAAAACTGAACATCCTTGGGGTTAGCTCCCGGCCAGCCGCCTTCTATAAAGGGAACTCCTAGCTCATCTAGTTTACGGGCAATTTTGAGTTTGTCTTCTAAAGAGAGAGAAATACCTTCCCTTTGCGAACCATCTCTCAGGGTGGTGTCATAGAGCCAAATTTTGCGATCGCTACTCATAAATTTCCACCGAACCAGTTAACTAATGTTAAGTTATTTAAATAAAAAAGAATTATTTAAGAAGGAGTCAGGATTCAGGAATCAGAAGGGGTCAGTGGTCAGATCTCTTACCTCTGACATCCACGCTTATATTCTGTCTCCTTATTCAACTGTGACTATGGTGCTAATTTACGCAAAGTTTTATTAGAGCATACAATTGCTCTCTATAATGGCAAGGCAAAAATTATCAACTGTCGAGGCATAGGCAGTTGCGGTACTTGTTCAGTAAAAATAGAAGGAGAAATATCTAAATAGAATTGGAAAGATCGGCTCAGACGTTCTCTTGCTCCTCACTCTCCACAAAAAAACCACCGTTTAGCCTGTCAGACTAAAGTTTTAGGGGATATCTGCGTTACTGCGTTACTAAATATAACGGTTTTTGGGGACAAGGAGCTGAAATTGTTGGGAATCGACAACATTAAATTGTTCAATTCCTCAGACGAGACAAACTTTTATAACCATTATGCCAGGACGACTCAAACACTTATAAGTGTAAATTGTCCTGGCACAAAGACCAAATATTCAGATTATTTTGGCTCAGAATTACTCCTTTCCTGCAATTTTATAAAGTGACAGACATTGATTCTTTAATTAGATTCTGTTCTCGATAATGTGGATCTAGCCAGCAACGTGGGAGAGATTCACCAGAAGGAAAAATCAAATCCGTTTTCTCAAAAGCTTCCGGGTCTTGCATTTCTTCTCCAGCATGAAATCGACCAGTAATTTCTCGCTGACAGGGATCGTAAACACTACCCAGAGTGAGCACTTCCACTAATTGATCGCTAGGTTTATGTTTTAAAAACATAAGACCTCCCAAATTATCAAATTCTGACACTCTCAAACTAACATAAATCCCCAAAAGCAAACGTCACAGACTGTAAAGTAAAGGCAAAAGGCAAAAGTCAAAAGTTAAAAATTAAACAAAGTTAAATGCGCTCATCACAAAAAAATCACCTTGTTTTGTGTATTTCTCCTTCGATCCGTATTCCTTTATTCTCTCTGTATATAGCCCTAACGCTTCCTCTTCCTTTTTTAGCTGAAGTAACTTCGGCACCCATACCACCCCTACTGCTTTGGGTAAGTATTGTGGGAGGAGCATTTGCTCTTTATGGTGCCTTGAGTGAAAAAGTAAAGTAGATTAAATCTTTATCGATTACACAACTACGATAAAGTATTGAGTTAATTGCTACACCAAATTAGCTCGACATCATAATTAGAAAAAAGGCGATCGCTGGTAATTAGAAGCAAAGTTTCTATTTGCGATTGAGCAATTAACATCCGGTCGAAGGGATCTCCATGACAGAGAGACAAAATGTTAATTATTTTCATTAACTAAAATAAACTTAGCTAAGTAAAATTTTAGCTAATCAGATGTAACGAGAATAAATTGAAATCATGAGCGATAAGCCTTTGGCTTCCTCCTCAAAGGATGTTCATCCTTTTTCTTCATCTCTCATCATGCAGGTAGAACGAGTCAGTCTTGCTGCTTCGATTGGTTCTGCTTATTTACTGCAAGATATCTCTTTTCAGGTCAACCGAGGCGATCGCTTGGTCATTATCGGTCCTTCCGGTGCGGGGAAGACTTCTCTGTTAAGGCTTTTAAATCGTCTTAGTACCCCTACTAGTGGTTCGATCGAGCTAGAAAATCACTCTATTAACGAAATTCCCATTATCGGTTTGCGTCGGCAAGTAGTCTTAGTGCCACAAGAAGCAAAATTACTAGGAATGCGTGTTGAAGAAGCTTTAGCCTATCCTTTGATATTACAGAAATTGCCCAAAGGAGAAATTCGCCAGCGAGTAGAAACCTGGAGAACTGCTTTAGGTATACCCGAACAATGGTTAGAAAGAAATGAATTGCAATTATCTTTAGGACAAAGACAATTAGTGGTGATCGCTCGGGCTTTAATCATGCAACCAAAAGTATTACTTTTAGATGAGCCGACATCAGCTCTAGATCTTGGCAGTATCAACCATCTTCATAATATCCTCAAACAGTTAACTGAAAATAGTCATCTTACGATCGTTATGGTTAATCACCAACTAGAATTAGTACGGCATTTCGCCAATCGAATTTTGTATTTAGAAGCGGGGAAATTACAAGAAGATAGAACGACAACCGAACTAAATTGGCAACAAATACAAGAGAAGTTACTACAGGCAAAAGCAAAAGAAGCTCAAGAATGGCTTTGATAATTGATAATTATCAATTTATTTTAAACTTTAATAACTATTCCCTGTTCCCTCCCAATTAACAGATAGGTGAGAAAGATGAGCATTATTGTTATTATTTTGGGCAGGATTAATTTTTAATGGCGCGGGAGTCTCGCCATTAATAATATCTGGATTCAGGCGATAACCAACGTTACGTACTGTTTGAATCAAATTAGGCTGGCGAGGATTGGTTTCAATTTTTTTGCGTAGAGAAAGAACGTGAGTATCTATGGTACGTGGATTATCTATCGCATCGGGCCAAGCGCGACGCAGTAATTCAGAGCGACTTAAGGGCGTTCCTTCAGCTTGAGCCAAAACATAAAGTAGACTAAATTCTTGGGGTGTAAGCTCGATATAATTGCCCTGAACTTGAACCCGGCGTTGGACGAGATCGATTTTGAGGTCATTATAGTCTAGATATAAAGGTGCAGCATTAACTCGCATTCTTCTTATTAAAGCTTCAACCCGTGCGAGAAATTCCTGCATGCCAAACGGCTTGGTCAAATAATCGTCGGCACCAGCTTTTAACCCCGTGACTACATCTTTTTCGGTGTTACGGGCAGATAGCATGAGAACGAGACATTGTCGTTGTTGATTTAGCCAACTACATAACTCTAAGCCATTGCCATCGGGCAAGTCAGAATCAACAATTACCAATATAGGTTGGTATTGAAAAAAAGCAGTTTTTCCTTGTTGCAGGGTAGCACACTGCTTGACTAGATAACCTGCTTGCTGTAAGTGCCAGCCTAATAGGGAACGCAGGTGAGGATTACCCTCGACGATAGAAATATAAATCGGACCCACCTTAGTCTGCTTAACTGGATTGAAAAACCATTGATTAAAGGCTATCAGAGCTATTGTCAAAGTTTTGTAACTTTCGTTACGGAGATTGTAGGAAAGTAAGCTAAAAAGAAAAAACTAACCTTAAAAGCTTTTTTGAGAGGAACCAATTAATATTAAGCAATGTTAATTGGCAATGACAACTTACCTACTGAGGGATCATTTTTTCTCAGTTTTGCTCAGTACTTTATTAAGAAATTTAGGAAGTTCTGAAGGTTTTTTAGCCATCTCTATTCCTGCTTCTTTAAATGCGGTAACAGTCTGTCGCTCCGTTTTAGTAAAAGCGACAGAGTAGGATAGTTGATTAGCAATAATCGTAGCCGCATTGAGGAAAATTTTTTCTCGTGGCGCACGTAAACCTGCTAGATAAGCAATAACTGGTTTAGTTCTCTGGGAATTGAGGTAATAGGCAGCAGCTTCTTCTTGGGCGTTATCGGATTTGACAATCAAAACAATTGCTTTGGTAGTATCATCGGCTTCGAGAATAGGCAACCACTGTTGAAAACCAGAACCGACGATTCTATCTCTACCCAAACTCACGACCAGCGACTGACCGATTCCAGCTCGATTTAACGCCAAAGCCACTTCATCACACATATGAGAACTGCGTCCGACGATCCCAACGCTTCCCGCCTTATAACAAGGGGTATTGAACGTACCGAGACAGACTCGATCGGGAATGAAGATTCCATTGCTTCCCGGTCCTAAAAGCAGAGTATTGGTTTTTTGAGCATGGGATAGCAGCTGTGCTACATCGAGGGGAGGAACCCCAGCACTAAGCACGATAACTTGTCTAATTCCAGCCGCGATCGCTTCTAAAGCAGCATCGAGTACTTGATAAGGAGGATCGAAAATGAGGGTGGCTTCTACTTCTCCTAATTGCTCGATCGCATCTTCTACAAGGTCAAATACTGGGATCTGCTCGATTTCTCCACCCCCTTGACCGGCACTAATACCCGCTACAATCGCTGTCCCGTAGGCTTTCATTCGTGCGGCATAGTGAGAAACCATTGGTTCGGCAATTCCCTGTAGGATAACCCTATTCGGTTGCTTCCAATTAATCTTTTTCATAAGTAAGTTAACTATCTCCTTGCCATTAGCGCGATTTAGCCAAAGCGATCGCCTCAGATACGGCTTCTTCTAAACTATCAGTCCAAAAAATTGACGTTTCCCTCAACTCTTCGGGAAAAAAAGGAAATGGTTGGTCCAGAAGACGCAAAACTAACTTACCCGACGGCAAATGCTGGGATTGAGCACTAGATTGGTTAGTAGTTCGAGGGGAAGAATGAGATAAGATTGGCTCGGTTTCTTCTTGGTTCGTTTGAAGATAATCGGCTATTATCCGAGCGACTGACTGATTAATTTCTGGTTCTGCCAAAATATTAATTAATATTACTTTCACTCCTCTTATTTTCTCTAAGTCTGCTATAGCTTGTGGCAACTGCTGATTCACACTAGAATCGTCAACTACTGCACAACAAGCTGGTCTTCCCTTACCCTGACACAACAAATCCCAGCTAATCAAAGCCAAATCTAAACTATTACAGATAATAGCTATATTGCCTTTTTCTTCTCTCCAATCCAGCCAATGGGGAGCAGCCAATCCGGAATTTAAAAGTACTGTTGTCGAGTTTGTAATGCTATTACCAAACTTATTTGCTTTACTAGCGACGGTTAAAGCCAAAATATCGGGATGCCTTGCTAAAGCATAGTCATTGACGCTAATTTTGCCATCAAGAGCCATTAACTCTCCGGTCGGACTTACTCCTAAAGGATTAATTTCGATTAGATCCAAATCTTTCTCTATAAACAGGCGATACATTTTTTCGATCACTGCGCTAACAGAGCGAATTAATTCTTTTGCCAGTCCCATTTTGAGAGTTAAACGCCGCGCATAAAAAGGAGAAAATTCTGCTTCCACTACTACTTGTTGTAAGTTTTCAAGGAGTGCTTCGACATTCATACCTCCTGGAGAAGAGCCAAGTAATACGGGACGCTGTAGTTGATAATCGAGTACTACAGCCAGAAAAAATTCTTGCTCGGCATTATAACGAGCTTCAGCCAAAAGAACTTCTGGATATTCTCCAAAAATCGCCAAATTAAAAATATTGCGTGCGGCGGCGATCGCATCGATAGTATTGGCAACGAAGCGTATACCTCCAGCCTTTCCTCTACCTCCCACTCGCACTTGAGATTTGAGAACCACTGGGTAGGGAATTTGTAACTGTTTTAGTTCTCTAGCCTCTTTGATTGTTTGGGAGGGTAATACCGGAATACCCACCTCTCTAAATAATTCTTTAGCTTGATATTCAAGTAAGTCCATATTGATTATTTTGCGAATAGCTTGAAAGCAAAGTCAAGAAACAATTATGATAGGAAAGAAGTCAAGATCCCATGCTGTAAGTTGAGAGAGTCAATTACTTAAGAAATGCAAGGTGAAAGATCACAAGCTAGGGGTTGCTAATGTCTTATACTCTTGATTAGTTGTCCATTATTGCCATCGGCAAGTGCTGAACTTTAAGCCATGCCTAACCAATGTCACGAGCGGGTATTTCGCCCGCTCGAGCAAGACTAAAATATTCGCTTCCCAGACAGACAGGGAGACAACTAACCATTAAAAAGGGAAAGACAGCAGTATTTCACAACAATGGAAGGGGAATGGAACAAGTTTTAATTATTGTCAACGCTGAAGTTAACGAACAAGGGAAAATAGTTTCGGCATCGCCGGTGACAGAAAAAATGGTCACTGCTATCCGAAAAGGAATTGCTAACTACTCCTCTGTCCCGACACATGTTGAAGTAGTAGCGGCAGGCAGTTTATGGTCTAAAGCAGCCAAATCTGCTCTAGAAAATTCCCAGCTCGTCTATTGTCCCCTAACAATCCAATTGCCTGAATATTTGGATTTTCCTGCTAAAGAAATTTACTCGGCTTGTAGAGATATTAGTGGCAGACGTAGCTGGGTCGAACAAAAGCTAGGCTACAAAACTAGCGTAGGGGATTCTTGGTTGGGTCATCTCTGGCTACCCATTGTGTTAACGGCTAAAGGACCGCTTTATGCCGAAGTAATCGGTGAAGGAGCAATACCCAATTCTTACGAACAACCGATCGAGCTGCCCGAAAATCAACGCCAGTCTCTGTATTATCTTGCCTACAATTTGCTCGATTCATTAGCGGCACCGCCAGCAGTATACTTGCTTCAGTTCAGTTTGCACGGTAATGAGCTTATTTTTGACCGGCTTTGGCCTTTTCCAGCGGCCCCCGCTCTTGCTAGTGTGAAAACACAAGATCCAGATTTATATGCCTGTCATTGGTGTTGCTTGACCGATCGACCGATTTTAGATCTGGCTATTTTAGCGACGAAAATACCAACTTAACTCTGAAAAATTAAGTTCATCCCCCGCTGTTGTTGCGGGAAATTTTGCGTTCTTAGTCATTAGTAGGGGCGATTCGCGCCCTCTTTGCACTGCGCTAGCGTAGCTCCTCCGAAGGAGGCAAGCAGCATCGCCCGTACGTTGGTCATTAGTCATTGGGAATTGATACAAATTAAAGGAAGTAAGAATCGTGAAAAAACTAAACTCAGAATAGCTAAACAACATTATCGTGTTGCTAGTATTCGTCAAGATATTTTACACAAGTTGACTAGCTACCTTACTAAGAACCGCGGTGAAGTAGTTACAGAAGACTTGAAAGTATCTAACTTGATGAAAAACCATCATCTAGCTAGAGCTATAGCTAATGGTGGATTTTCTGAATTTAAACGTCAAATAACTTATAAATCCAATTGGTACGGCACGACTCACACCACTGTTGATACTTTTTATCCCAGCAGTAAAACTTGTTCTAATTGCGGAACTATTCAAAAGACTCTCAAGTTATCCGAGAGAGTCTTTAGCTGTAATGAGTGTGGCTTCAGTCTTGATAGAGACTTAAATGCTAGTTATAACCTAGTCAAGATGGCGGTAAGCTCTACCGTTTCACGGGGCTTACAAGCACCGGAACCAAGTTCCGGCGACTGCCCCTCAGCTTGGGGACAGAGTAGGTTACAGAAACTTCGGTTTCAGTGACTCTGAATGAAGCAGGAATAAGACATCAAGATAGTGTTTAAGTTTGTCTAACTTCATCCTATCTTGTCTAAGTTCTTAAGAGCGGAAACAGTAGATTTGGTAAGCTGAAATTCTAGATCTTCGATCGCGACTATCATCAGCTTCAATTATGAATTGTCTTTCCCGTGTCTGTTCCTCATCCTCGATCCGAATTTTGCTGGCAGATGACGATGCTGATCTGGGCGAGTCTGTCAAAGGTTTATTGAGTCAACAATATAACGTGGAGGTGGTAAGTGATGGAGTGGCAGCATTAGCGGCTGTTCGACGGCAACCTCCCGATTTGATTTTATTAGATATCATGATACCAGGGTTAGACTGGTTGGAATTGTTGCGCCAACTGCGAATCGAGGAAGCCAGCCACAAAATTCCCATTATTTTGCTCTGTGTCCGTGGCTCAGAAGAGTCGTGGCTTGAAAAATTTGAAGTTGAAGCAGACGATTATTTACTCAAGCCATTCTCCGAGCGCGAACTGTTAGCTCGCGTTAGGGTAAATCTAGAAATAGTAAGGTTGCGACAAGAGGCAACTAATCGAGAGCAGCATGGAAGAACGGAAGCTGAGGCAGTCAGAGCACAAATTACCGATAGACTCGAAAGCATTACTGACGGCTTCTTCTCTCTAGACGAGCAGTGGCGTTTTACTTACGTGAATCAAGCGTCTGAACAGTTGTGGGGGAAAACGAGGGATGAGCTGTTAGGACAATCGATCTGGGAAATATACCCGTCATTAGTTGGCTCTGTTTTTGAAGAACAACTTCGTCGAGCTGTTACCAAAAGAGTTGCCATATACTTTGAAACGCTCTCCGTTCGGGTTGAGCTTTGGCATGAGGTCCATGCTTATCCCTGCCACCATGGGCTTTATGTATATTGGCGAGATATCAGCGAACGTAAACAGGTAGAAGAAGCCCTCCAAAGACGGGAAGAGAAATTGAATTCGATCGCCAACGCCGTGCCAGCTTTGATTGCTTACGTGGATAAGGAGCAACGCTATCGTTTTGGCAATAAGGCTTATAAAGAGTGGTTCGGGCATCCTGTCACAGAGGTTTACGGCAAACATATTCGAGAAGTATTGGGCGAACCTGCTTATGAAACTATTCGTCCTTATGTCGAGCAGGCACTATCGGGTCGACAAGTCAGCTTTGAGAGCCAGGTTCCCTATCGCCATGGAGGAACGCGCTATGTCAGTGCGTCCTATATTCCTCAAATAGACAGCCAGGGAATCGTGGAAGGATATGTGGGATTGGTAAACGATATTACCGAGCGCAAGCAGGTGGAAGAGGCATTACAACAAGCTAATACTCGTCTCAGACTGGCACTTGATGCAGCCAAAATGGGAGATTGGAGTTGGGATGCTACAACCGATATCGTGACATTTTCCCAGCAGGCAGGTAAAATTTTTGGCATTTCACCAGGACCTTATATAACCTGGACGAAGATTATCGGCGAACTGCTTTATGGCGAAGATAAAGAGCGCGTTCGTCTGGCTATCGAACGAGCTATTGAGGAACGTAGTGATTACGACATCGAATATCGAGTAATTCTTGCCGATGGCACAAAAAGATGGATTGCTGCGAAAGGAGGCGCTCAGTACGATGCTTCTGGAAATGTCTTGGGTATGCTAGGAGTAGTACAAGATATAACAGAGCGCAAGCAAACTGAGGAAGCTTTGCTCGAAAGCGAAGAGCGCTTCCGGCAGATGGCAGAAACTATCCAAGATGTCTTTTGGATTACTGATTTTCCCGTGCCTCGAATTCTCTATATCAGTCCTGCCTACGAACGGATTTGGGGACGTTCCCGGGACGACCTTTATGGCGACTACACGAATTGGGTCAAAACTATTCATCCCAAAGACCGACAGAGAGTACTGGCACTCGCTTTAACCTGCCAGCAGGAAAACCCTGTAGAGAATGAATATCGCATCGTGCGTCCGAATGGTTCGATTCGCTGGATTCGCGATCGCGGTTTTGTCCTTCGAGATAAATCGGGTGAAATCAAACGAGTGATTGGGGTTGCCCAAGACATTACTGCTCGCAAACAAATCGAGGAGGATCTCCGTTTAAGTGAAAATCGCTACCGTACTCTTGCCGATGCCGTTCCCCAACTGATTTGGATTAATGATGCCAATGGCAAGGTTCAATTTTTTAATCAACGCTGGCAGGTTTATACAGGGGTAAGTCTCAAGTTGGATGTAGAAGTGTGTGATAAGATCGTTCATCCAGAAGATCTTCAGCTTGTTTTTGAAGCAAGAACCAAAGCGATTCAAATACTCGAGGCTTATGAAGTAGAATGTCGCCTCAAACGGTTCGACCAAACTTATCGCTGGCATCTCGCTCGAGTGGTGCCTTTCAAAGACAGTCGAGGGCAAGTACTTTATTGGTTCGGCACTGCAACTGATATTGACGACATCAAGCGAGTGGAAGCAGAGCAACGTTTTTTGGCTGAGACAAGCGCAGTGTTAGCATCATCCCTCGATTATCAAACTACCTTAACCAACATTGCCCGGCTAGCAGTACCATTTTTAGCTGATTATTGCTTTTTCGATCTCGTAAAGACTGACAACAAGATTGAACGAGTTGCTTGGCATCATGTTAATCCTGAGAAACGAGAATGGTTCGATCTAATACAGCGTTATATTCCATCCCAAGACTTGGAAAATCATCCGGTTGCCCGCGTGCTATTAAAGGGTGATTCAATCTTGGTTTCTGAAGTAACCGATGAGTGGATGCAATCCATTGCTACCAGTCCCGAACACCTGAAATTCATCCGAGATAGTCAATTGCGATCGCTCATTACCGTACCCTTGATTACCCGCGAACAAAAACTCGGTGCGCTAACCCTCTGTTATACCGCCGAATCAGGTCGTTACTATACTCAAACTGACTTAACTTTGGTCCAAGAGTTAGCCAATCGAGCTGCTCTAGCACTGGACAATGCTCAATTGTACCGCCAAACACGGGAAGCCAATCGTATTAAAGATGAATTTTTGGCAGTTCTTTCTCACGAGCTGCGCACGCCCCTTACTCCTATCTTGGGATGGGCAAAGCTGTTGCGTACTTTTAAGTTTAATAAAGCAGAAACCGATACTGCCCTTGCCACCATCGAGCAGAATGCTACGATTCAAATTCAGCTCATTAATGATTTACTCGATGTTGCTACTATTTTGCGAGGAAAACTTGCCCTAAATATTTCTCCGGTCAACTTAGTCGTTCCGATAGAAGCTGCAATAGAAACGGTAGGACTAGCCGCACAAGCCAACTCCATTCAAATTCAAACCCAATTTGCTAGTGATGTCGGTTTAGTTGCTGGCGACTCCGGTAGGCTACAACAGGTCGTTTGGAATTTACTCTCTAATGCCGTCAAGTTTACTCCTGCTGGTGGACGGGTTGAGGTAAGGCTGTCATCGGTCACCGCTCGTTCATCATTGGTAGAAACTGATAGATCGCAAAGGACAAATGACCAAAAACAAATGACCGAGGACAAATTTGCTCAAATTACCGTTAGCGATACCGGCAGAGGTATCTCCCCAGATTTCCTTCCTTACATTTTCGATTATTTCCGCCAAGCGGACAGTTCATCTACTCGCAAAGTTGGTGGATTGGGATTGGGACTGGCGATTGTCCGTCACATTGTGGAATTGCATGGCGGTACAGTGCGGGCGTTCAGTGCAGGTAAGGGACAGGGAGCAACTTTTACGGTGCGGCTTCCAGTATTGACAGATGAAAGCAGAAGCATAAGAGATGACAATAGTACCTCACCGTCTGCGTCTGTTTTGCCTCTCCTGGCAGGAATAAGAATCCTCGTTGTTGATGATGAGATCCATACGCGGGAGTTGTTGACCGTTATTTTGCAACAGGCGGGAGCGGCTGTCATAACGGTGGCATCGGCAGCGGAAGTATTGACAACACTGGCACAAGCGGAATTTGACGTGCTGATCGGTGATATTGGGATGCCCGATATGGACGGCTACAGCCTAATGCGTCAAATCAGAACTTCATCACAACCACAAGCGGAAATCCCAGCGATCGCCTTAACTGCCTATGTCGGAGAGTTCAATCGTCAAAAGGCAATTGCGGTAGGTTTTCAACGCCATCTTGCTAAACCAATAGAGCCAAATGAATTAGTGACAGCAGTAGCTACCTTAGTTAAAGAATTTATCAATCAGAGGTAATACGCAAAAACCCTTGGAAGACCTCGCAATTTTGTCGTCATTGTTTCAAATGGGACAGGCGAAATCGTAGAGGAGATAAGTTCTTGTGCGTTAACTGCGGTCATTGCGAACACGCTGACTTCAATGCCTCCAAAAACCTAGAACTTCTAGGATTGCTAGGATTGTATGGTATCTATGACCTACAAAATTCAAAATGTCAAAGTTTTGAATAACTATAATAGTCCAGTGCCCAAAAATTTATTTTCTGTCTGCTCAAAGTGAAATTTTTCCCTAATCTTGGCACCAATTCTCTTAATTCAGAAGAGGAATCAAAAACTTCTGGTTTAGGTACTTTTGGTGGAGTATATACTCCTTCCATTTTGACCATTTTAGGCGTGATCGTGTATCTGCGTTTCGGCTGGGTTGTCGGCAATGCAGGGTTGTTGAACACGCTGATTATCGTTACTCTTTCTACCTCGATTACTTTTTTAACCGCTTTATCGATCTGCGCGATCGCTACCGATCGAGTAGTAAGGGTTGGCGGAGCCTATTACATGATCAGTCGCTCTTTGGGGATCGAAACGGGAGGAGCAGTAGGTATTTCACTCTATTTTGCCCAAGCTTTGTCTGTGGCTCTCTACACCATTGGTTTTGCCGAAAGTATAGTCGAAACATTTCCTCGTCTCAACCAACTTTATGTTGCCCTTGTAGTTACTGTTATCGTCGGCATACTGGCACTGACTTCAGCCAGCATAGCCATTAAGGCGCAGTATTTTATTATGGCAGCGATCGCTTTATCTTTGCTATCATTTCTGCTCGGACAGCCATTGCCCGAGGTGGAGACACAAATGTGGTCTCCTCCACCAGCGACTGCAGAACCTTTCTGGACTGTGTTTGCCGTATTTTTTCCTGCGGTAACGGGGATTATGGCAGGGGTAAATATGTCGGGAGATTTACGCAATCCGGTACGTTCTATTCCTATAGGTACTCTAGCAGCAGTAGGGACTGGATATCTCGTCTATATGACTCTGCCAATTTTCCTAGCGATGCGTTCGGATGCCGCTACTTTAATTGCCGAACCGCTAATAATGGAGCAAATTGCCTTGTGGAGTCCGGCAATTTTACTGGGGGTTTGGGGTGCAACTCTCAGCAGTGCGCTCGGCAGTATGTTGGGTGCGCCTCGGGTACTTCAGGCATTAGCTAGAGACGGGGTTTTGCCTCGTTGGTTGAGCTTTCTCGGTAGTGGTCGCGGACGGGGAGATGAGCCTTATAAAGGCACTATTGTAACTTTAGGAGTGGCGATCGCGGCAGTTTCCATTGGCGATTTAAATCTAATTGCCCCGATATTGACCATGTTTTTTCTCACTACTTATTTAGTCCTCAACGTCGCTGCCGGAATTGAAGGTTTTTTACAAAGTCCTTCTTTTCGTCCTACTTTTAAAGTACATTGGTCTCTCTCTTTGCTCGGCGCAATTGGTTGTCTGGGGGTAATGTTGTTAATTAATGCTGTAGCTACGGTAGTCGCCGCCCTCGTCGTACTAGTCATTTATCTCTGGCTGCAGCGTCGCGAACTACGCACTACTTGGGGAGATGCCCGTCGCGGTATCTGGATGGCGTTGATTACTATGGGCATTTTTCAGATCGAGCAAAAAGACGACCCCAAAAACTGGCGACCTCATATTTTGGTATTATCTGGTGCTCCCCAAAAACGTTGGCCTCTGATCGAACTCGCCTACGGTTTTAGTCACAATCGCGGTTTGATGACTGTTTCTAGCATACTTCCAAGTGGTTCTCGCGATCTTGCCCAACAAGTTAAGTTGGAAAAAACGATCCGGGATTATTTAGAGAAAAAAGGGGTGCAAGCTTTAGTTAGGGTGATAACTGCTGCTGCTCCTTTTGACGGGGCTTTGAGATTGATAGAAACCTATGGACTCGGACCGCTAGTCCCCAATACGATTGTCCTCGGAGATAGTGAAGAGCCATCCCGTCGCCAACAATATTGTCAGATGATCGGTCAAATTCATGCTAGCAATCGCAATATCGTCATTTTTCGGGAAAATCCTGCTCTCAATTTTGGCTCCCGTCGTAGAATTGATGTCTGGTGGGGAGGAATGCAAAATAATGGTAGTTTAATGCTTTTATTGGCTTATCTCCTGCGTAGCGATATCGATTGGCGCAACGCCCAGATTTATCTCAAGTTAGTCGTAGCCGATGACGCGGCTGCGGTAGCTGCAAGTAATAACTTAAAAAGTTTTGTTCAAAAGCTGCGTATTGACATCATTTACGAAGTTTTAATAGCTAAAGGGCGTTCTTTCACAGAAATTTTACGTCAGTCTTCTGGCGATGCGGATCTAATCTTTTTGGGTATGGCAAGACCACAAAACAATTTTATTGATTACTATGAAGGTTTACAGACGCGGGTGGCCGATCTACCCTCAACGATTTTTGTACTGGCTGCTCCTAATTTTGCTTTTGGAGAAGTTTTAACTGAAAGCTGATACAGCTAGAAAACCGAAAGTTAGTTTTTATAGGCTGCACCCAGGTACAATTCTCCTACTTTAGGATTGTTTAACAACTCCTGCCCCGTACCTTCAAAGCGATCGCGACCGTTTTCTAAAACGTAACCTCTATCTGCCATCAATAAAGCTTTTTTGGCATTTTGCTCGATTAGAACGATCGCCTTTCCTGCTTCGTTAATTGCTTTGATTTGTTCAAATACGCTGTTAACTAAGATAGGAGATAGAGCTGCCGAGGGTTCGTCCAATAATAACAAATCTGGGTCGAGCATCAATGCCCTACCCATAGCCAGCATTTGCCTCTCTCCTCCAGAAAGAGTTCCCGCTCGTTGACGGCGACGTTCGGCTAATCTGGGAAACATGGTGTAAATAAAGTCTTTCAGGGATTGGAGAGAACCGCTACGAATAAATGCCCCCATCTCTAAATTTTCTTCCACTGAAAGAGAGGGAAAGACATTAGCAATTTGAGGAACGTAGCACATTCCTCTTTGAACGATGCGATCGGATTTAAGACCAGTAATATTTTCTCCCTTAAAGATAATTTTACCTTGGTTGGGCGTTAATAATCCAAAAATTGTTTTGGCAAGAGTTGATTTCCCCGCACCATTGGGACCGATCGCGGCGACTAACTCGCCAGGGGCTACGCAAAAATTAATGCCTTGCAGGATATTTAAATCTTGTACGTATCCCGCATAGACATTATTAACTTCTAATAAATTGTTCATTAAAAATTCACTTTGGGGTTTGTTGTAATTCAGGTCTTTCCTCCGCGACTATTGCTCCTTCTACTGGACAAACTTGCAAACAAATGCCACAGTCGATGCAGGTATCAAAATCAATCCAAAACCAGTCTGTTCCTTTAACGTTTTTGCCCGGTCCTGGATGAATACAAGCTACAGGACAAGCATCAACGCAGTCGGCTACTCCTTCACAGGTTTCAGTAATAATTGTATGAGGCAAAGCGTTCTCTCTCCTTTTTCTCTTAGGGCGATCGATTTAGTTATTTTTAGCCTAACAAGATTGTTAGCTATCTGACGGGGCTCGTACACTCCGTTACCGGAATTCATTTTCCGTGTTTGAAATATCCGTGGCGGAGTTAGCCCCTTCCATTAGGAACGGTTTTCCCTAAACAGATTATCCGTCTCAGCAATTATATTAAATAATGTAAAGAAAATTAGAGTCAGTAGAGGAAATTAAAACTATGGTACTGTTTGGTTTCGGAAAAAAAGTTAACATGCCTTCTCCTGATGAAGCTTTACCGGGACGGGAACAATCAATATCTGTTCCTGACCGACACTATGTTAACGGAAATTCCATCAAACCTCCATTTCCAGAAGGAATGGAAATGGCAATGTTTGGTCTGGGTTGTTTTTGGGGGGCGGAAAGAAAATTCTGGCAGCAGGAAGGAGTTTATTCAACTGCTGTAGGTTATGCGGGAGGATATACTCCCAATCCAACCTATCAAGAGGTATGTACGGGCATGACGGGTCATAATGAAGTAGTGCGAGTAGTTTATGACCCGAAGGTAATTAGTTACGAGGACTTGTTAAAAGTATTTTGGGAAAGTCACGATCCCACCCAAGGTATGCGCCAGGGTAATGATGTAGGCACTCAATATCGTTCCGGTATTTATGTTTATTCCGAGGAACAAAAGCAACTAGCCCAAGCATCGCGCGATCGCTATCAGCAAGAATTAGCCAAAGCAGGTTATGGCAAAATTACCACAGAAATCAGAGATGCGCCAGAATTTTATTATGCAGAAGATTATCACCAGCAATATCTAGCCAAAAATCCTAATGGCTATTGCGGTTTGGGTGGAACTAAGGTTTGCTATCCAAATTCCCATAAAGCCGTGCAGAATTAACTCAAATTGCGTCATGTGATATTGGGACCTTAATTATCGAGAGAATCAAGCAGCTTCGCTGCAAGCAAGAAGAAAGAAGAAAGACGTAAAAAGCCCATCTTTCCTCAAACTTTTTTCCCTGAGGCGGAGCGTCTCCGGCTCCGCTCTTTCTTCCAAGATAATTGATGTCTTACTTTTTATGAACCAGATAAAGATTTTGACCCACTCCGCGCAATAAATTAGCGCGGATTCGGGGTTCAGACAGCAATTGCGTCCTGAAGACGGCTTACATCACCTAACCCCAAGGTAGAAGCCCCTACCTTTTGAATTACTCGGCTGCTATTGGCATCTCTTGCGTGTTTGGTAGAACAACCAGGACAGATCCAATAGCGTTCACTTAAGCTAAGTTCAATCAATCTGTCACTACAAAAATAAATAATTCCCCTAAAGGATTGCGCTTAATGGTGACAGTTTTAATTTTCCCTTGTATTTCTCTACTCTTCCAAAACTTAAATATTCGCTTGCCTATTCTTAATTGATTACCGTTTAAAAACTTATAACCAGCTTATTTGAGAGTAATTGATTTGTATTTAATTCTTTTTCTAAAATTAGGCGGTCTTACTCCTTTTTTGTGATTTTTAAAGAAAAGTTGATAGGCTCTATCAATACGCTGAACAAGATCTTGTACTGCCTGACTTCCTACCAATTGCCAGTACTCATTTTTCTTCCTGATTTTGGCTATATGTTTCATTAACTTATTTTTGTTCAAATGTTTTCCAAATAAACGATAGTAGCGTTTATGTAGCGCGATGCAGTGATTATAAATATTACTTGCTGCATTAATCGCACTATGTAAATGCTTGTTTCGCTTATGTTGGTAGAGTTTGAATTGATAAGTTTTCATACCAAAAATGTAAAAATGAAGATATTAAATTGCGTTGTCTTGAGATATTCAACAGAAAAAATTAGTATGGCTAAGATAATGGCGTATATTAATGATCCGCATCATGGATAGCTTGACTGCCAAATAAATTTGGCTCGACAGATAATCTATCTGTCGCTCGCTTATATCCGTGGGCTAAAGCCACACGGCTTTACGCTCCACTCTCGTAATAAAAATTAGTTCGATAGAAACAAAATATAAATAAAAGACGGAAAGCTGTAATTTCCTTTTCTAACAGTCATCATTTCTGATACTTCCATCAGGCAAAATAGTCTGACAGAATTTGGCACCGCTCAAATCGGCACCGTCAAGACGGGCATTCTTTAAATCTGCCCTGCGTAAGTTTGCCCACACCAAATCTGCCCCACAGAGATTTGCTCCTTGCAAGTTTGCCCCACCTAAATTGGCGTGCTTGAGAACTGCTTTTTTTAAATTAGCTTCAAACAGATCGGCTTCAATTAAGCTAGCCCTATACAGCTTTGCCTCCTGTAGCTCGACACCATAAAGAATTGCTCGATTCAAACAGGTGCGCTGGAGATTAGCTTTTTTGAGATTGGCTTTACAGAGATTTGCCTCACTGAGATTGGCATCTTCTAACTTGACTTTGTTGAGATCGGCTTTGCGCAAGTCAGCTTGCTGAAAGTTTCTTTCTCCCGAGCGATAGCGTGCTTTGAGTTCCTTAACCTTCTCATCTTCTGGTTTCCAGGACTGTTTGTTGCCCCCGATTCCCATTATTGTCATCGACTAGAACCTCCTGCTGATTCATTAATGCGTTAGCTAACACTTGTTCAATGCGATCGCAGAAAATAAATTCCATCTGCTTGCGGACATCTTCGGGTATATCTACTAAATCTTTCTGATTGTGTTGGGGTAGCAAAATGCGCTTAATACCAGCACGACGCGCTGCCAAAACTTTTTCTCGCACGCCACCAATAGGCAAAACTTCCCCACTGAGGTCGATCTCTCCCGTCATGGCAGTATCGGTACGAACTGGTTGGTTTGTTACTAAGGAGGCGATCGCCACAACCATTGTCACTCCTGCGGATGGACCATCTTTGGGAATTGCCCCAGCGGGTACGTGCAGGTGCAAGCCATTATCCTTAAAAATACTTAAGTCGATACCCAACGCTTCTGCTTTTGACCAGATATAAGAACGAGCAATTTGGGCTGACTCTTGCATCACTTCTCCCAATTGACCCGTGATCGTCAAGTCTTTTCCTTGGGGCAATAAGACGGCTTCGACAAAAAGAATTTCTCCTCCCTGCCACGTCCAGGCAAGTCCAGTAGCCACGCCAGGTTTGGTTTCTTTGCGAATTGCTTCTCGCAGAAATTGTTTAGCCCCCAGCAATTCTTCGATTTCTTCGGGATGTACAACTCTTGGGTCTGTTTCCCCGTTAGCGTAGCGCACGGCTATTTTACGACACAGAGTAGCCAATTGTTGCTCTAGTTTGCGAACTCCTGCTTCGCGGGTATAGTATTCAATTACTAAACGTAAAGCTTCCTCGGTTAGTTGCAGAGCATTATCTGGCAATCCTGCTTTAGCAATCTGTCGCGGCAGCAGGTATCTTTGAGCGATCGTCAGTTTTTCTTCTTCAGAATAGCCAGTTAGTTCGATAATTTCCAGACGGTCTAGTAAAGGTGCGCTAATGTGAGATAAATCGTTAGCCGTACCAACAAATAGTACCTCGGACAAGTCGAAATCGAGATCGAGGTACAAGTCGCGGAAGTTATGGTTTTGCTGCGGGTCGAGAATTTCCAGCAATACTGAAGCCGGATCGCCCCGATAATCCATTCCTACCTTATCCAACTCATCGAGCATGATAACGGGATTTTTGACTCCAGCCCGATGTAATGCTTGTACGATGCGACCGGGCATGGCACCGATATAGGTGCGGCGGTGACCTCTCAGTTCTGCTTCATCCCGCAATCCACCCAAGCTAATGCGTTCGAACGGTCTTCCCAAAGCGCGGGCGATCGACTGTCCCAGGCTGGTTTTTCCTACTCCAGGCGGTCCACTAAAACAGATCACTGTCCCTACAGTATAAGATTGGCTTATCTTCTGAGGTTTGCTCTCCTGAACTTGCTGTTGCTGGGCTATTTTTTTTAGCTTGAAAGTAGCTATATGTTCGATAATGCGGTCTTTAACCTTCCTCAAACCGTGGTGATCGGCATCTAATACTTCTCTGGCATTTTGCAAGTCGAGATTATCTTCTACTTTCTTACTCCAAGGCATTTCTAACAACCAATCTAGATAAGTACGGATGACTCCTCCTTCGGCTGAAGCACTGCCGATGCGTTCTAAACGAGCTAACTCCCTTTTAGCTTGCTTTTCGACTACTTCAGGCAATTGAGCTTCTAACAGGCGCGATCGCAACTCTTCTGTTTCTTTTTGGTCTGGATCGACTTCCCCTAGTTCCTCTTGAATTTTTTTTAGTTGCTGTCGCAGGAAAAACTCTTTTTGCTGTTGGTCGATTTCTTTTTTTGTTTCTCCTAATATTTCACCTCGCAACCGTTGAAATTCAATTTCTTTTTGTAAATCTTCCAGAACCGTCCGCAGAAGCTGTTCTAAGTTGTTTTGTTCTAGCACTGCTTGCATCGTCGGTACATCTTGTTGCAGCAAAACCGAAGTTTGATAAGCTAGCTGTGCTGGATCTTCACTGTTTAATAAAACTGCTAGTAATTCTTCGGGAAATTTTGTATTGAGTTCTGAGACTTCTTGCCACAGAGATTTAATAGCACCAAGCAAGGCTTCTAAAGTTTGCTTGTCAGTGCCTGCGGCTATAGCTACTTGTTGAGTAAGTGCAGGCAGTGGTCGAAATTTAACTTTATAGGTGGGGGTAGTCTCCACTAATTCTTCAATCAGGACTCTTTCTTTTCCTTCGACGATTAGCTGAATTGGTCCAATCGGTAAGCGACTCATTCTGTGAATAACTGCTAGGGTTGCTACTGGATAAATCTCTTCAATACTATTTATTTCAGCGTTTTCATCTTCTTCTAGTCGTTTTTGTGCCTCTGGACGAATAGCAGCAAGGATTAATTGTTTGTCCTCGCTCAGCATAGCCGATTCAACCGCAGCTACAGAACGAGTTCGTCCTGCTACCACTGGTAGAGTAATCCCAGGTAACAAAACTATATTGCGCAGGGGAAGCAGTAGACTCGTTTCCTGCTTTTGTTGCTTTTGGAAAAATAGAGGAATAGCGTACTGCATACAACCTCCTGCTTTCGTCACTATAATAATTTTGCCGAACTCGATATTTTGTATGCGCGACAAAATTATCCACCTTACTTTCACAGGTTAGGTGGATAATTTGAGGAACTTGTGAGGAATTAGTTGTTGGTGTGAGCTTCTAAGCTGGCTTAAGTTTAATTAAGTTTTCTTACTACCTAATAATTAATCTTCCTCAATAGTTAACGATTGTGGTTGTAAGTGCTTAATTTCTACACTAATTCCATGAGCTTTTTCCTCCATTAAATCCTCAACATAACCATAATGATAAAGATGAGCTTCTTTGGCACTAGCGAATGGTCCAAAATAATAGGTACATCGAGGTTTAGTAGTCTTTATTTCTACCCACCAAGCTAATTTTGGCTGCTCCAAAATAAAAGATTTTACAGAAGTTTCTTGGAAGTTTTCAGAGAATAGCATAATGGTTCAAATTGCTATATTATTTCCTGATTTTTATATTTTTTTTGTTTACATAAAAGGCCAATATAATATTCAATATCTTAGGGTTTTTAATGAATTAATAATGAATTAAAATTTGGCATTTCTTAAGAGGATTTTTGCAAAGCAACTGGTTATAATAACAGCGATAAATATTCGTGTCACTACCTCGCTAGTATATTAATTAATTTTTATGCCGTGACATACATATCGCTCAAAAAAGCTAGGATATTTTTGCTTTTTAGAATGTAGATAATTTTAGTTTAATTTCTAAAACTAAATAATTTACTGATAGATTCTTTTTTATTTTATTTTTTCAAAATTAAATTATTAAATTAGCTATATTTCGATTGAGAAATTCACTCAAGTTGATAATTTGCAGCTAACTTAATCTTAAGCTAAGAGACTTTCAATGAGTGAAAATCGAGTTTATTTTTTAGTGCTTTAACAGCCGACCAGTTTTGGAAATTTTAATCAATTTTGCTAAGAACTTTTATCTGAGTTATGTTTTAAAAAATTACACCCAGAAATTCATCAAAATTTAATTTTTAAATTGGTTTTTAGACTAAAAAAAGCAAAATTGTGTTACTAAGTAAATCGGTGGGAATAAACCAAACTATGTTACGAAACATAAACACGCTTGTAACTTTTACAAATGACTAATGAGGACCTTCGTCAGTTAGCTTTATTTGTGCCGACTTACTTAATTAACTCTACACTGAAAAAAAAAGAAATTTGCTATTTGTTAAGATTATTATTCGATAACTATAATAGATAGCTCATTATTATGTCTGTAAGATGAATAACATCTTAAAAAAGTTTTTATTACTTTAAATAAGTTTAAACTTTTTATAAAAACTATAATATTGTTATTCAATTTGAAGTTGCATCTGCTCTACATAGTTGAGAGTACGTTCGGCTTCTTCTCGATCGAGAATGCTAAGAGCAAAGCCAACATGAACGATAACATAATCGTTTACTCTAGCTTCGGGAACATACGCAAGGCTGACTTCTTTGATAACTCCACCAAAGCTAACTCTTCCCGTCCGCAGCAGTAGATCTTCTTCAGTAATGCTGACAATTTTTCCTGGAACGGCTAGACACATAAAATAATTCTCCTCAAGTTTGAATAATTTGTGAGAAAAATAGAAAACTTTAAGACCTTCTTAAGTATGATATCTATTGCTATATTATTTCTGCTCGATCTTAGGTTCTATTTCTTGACGATAGGTTAGCCAGGCGGTCATCGCTTCTGGAATAGAATTTGCGTCCTTTTGTAACAAAATTACACCATTATTGAATCCGACAATGCCATATTCTCCACTGCTAGTAATGCGATCGATGAGAGCCGTAATATCCCGTAACCATAGTCTATCCTGCTTAAAAGCAACTTGATAGCGTTGCAACTGCCAGAGATCGGCAATGGCAAAGTTAACTTTAACTATTTCTGAGCGATCGTTTTTCAACTCCAAGGCTGGTAAGCGAATAATTTCTCTACGACTGGAAAGATGGGGAATTAAATATGTAGTAGCAGAAACACTAGCTGAGGAAGGTATTTTTGCCAATAATGAGTTAATTTGCCCAACTCGCTGCCATTGTTCGGGCAAAGAAACATACACCCAAGGTTGGATAGAATCGGGAATGAGAAAGTAGAGAGTGCGATTGGGATTAGAGGTAATTGTAAATAATAAAGATAGGCAAATACAAGCTATCCAGAAGCGACGAAATTGGCTATTTAACTTTCTTGGTTGACAATCTTTTAATCTTTTGCCAAAATTATTAAATCCTTGCCCTGCCCACCAAAGGATAGCACCATAAAATAAACCGGGGGCAATGCTCATGGCGTAGCGAATAGAAATTGCCAGTACCGAATCTCCCTGACCTAAAAATAATTTTAAGAGAGGAAAACCGGCGATCGCCCAAGAAGCCGGGGCAACAGCAGGAACAAAAGCTAGAGGCAACCACTGTCCGAGTAAATACTTAATCGTACCCACAAAGGGAGTAAATAATTCTACCAGCAAACGCCAGGGATTACGAACCATGCCCCAAATAATATCTATGGTTGAAGCCTCGTTGCCTTCTGCATATTGTCCAAACCTCTCCAGCATGAACCGCTTAGAAATATCTTCGGAAAACAAGGGCATGATCAGATTAGTTAGGGCGATCGTATACACAAAACTGAGACTGCATACAGCTAAACCAATACGGGGATAGCGTCTACTAATAACCATATATACCCCGACACCAAATAGAGTAATCCCGCTATCTTCCCGCACTGCTAAGATTAAGATCGCCAACAGCCAAAACAACCACCACCAGCGTTTTTCCATTGCTAGCAGTAAGCTAAAAACAAATAAAGGAATTTGGGAAATATCGTGAAAATTGGCTAGAGTCGGACCGAGAATGGCATTAGCACCGTAGAAGCTAAGAGTAATTAAGATCGCTATTGCTGGTTCGAGATAGATTCTGGCTAAGGCATAGAGGACTAAACCTGCCGATGTAACAAAAATTACTTGTAATACTGTCAGTGTAGCGGGATGAGGAAAAAGATAATAAATAGGCAGCCACAGCAATAAAGCAGGCGTAAAATGCTGTCCGAGACGATGATAATTGACCGCTGGAACTTCCCCACTATGAACTACATTAGTGGATAACTGGGAAGAAAGAGTGCTTTGAAAAAAACGACCGTGAATATTATTCCAAAAAACTTGGTTGAAAATACCTTGATCGTAAGAAGAATAAAAAGTAAAGTGACGGTGGAGAGCGAAAGATAAGGTCAAGAGCGAGAAAGCGATCGCCACCAAGAATAAGACCCTCAGCCCTTGATTAGGATTAAATTTTTTCAATAACATTATTAAATTGTGCTGTGCAAAAAATCTGCTATCAGCTTATTTCATAAAAACGTCGATTGCGAGAGAGCTAAATATAAAATTTATCTTAAGATAGTCATAAATTTCTTGCGAAATAATCGAGAAACAGCTGGCAAATCAAGAATTCTAGCTTAGAATAGAAGAGGCGGAGACAAATGTTTCCGTTCACTCCTCACACCACACTCCGCCCGTACCATATTCGGGCGGTTCCTTTTTTTAACAAGATATAATAGCAGAACCTTCGAGCGAATTAAGCAAATTGGATAATAAATTCGGATTAAAGTTAACTATTGCGCTAATGCCCGAAGATTGGTTTTCACTATGGTAAAATCTTGTAGTATTAAAGAGAAATAAGTAAGGATTTGTAGGCATGGCAGCAGCTGCTACTGTAACAGATACAAGCTTCAAGGAAGAAGTTTTAGACAGTGAGATTCCGGTTCTGGTAGATTTTTGGGCTCCTTGGTGCGGACCTTGTCGCATGGTTGCCCCAGTAGTTGAGGAAATTGCGGAACAGTATGAAGGACAAGTTAAGGTAGTTAAGCTCAATACTGACGAAAATCCTAATGTTGCTAGTCAGTATGGTATCCGCAGCATACCCACCCTAATGATTTTTAAGGGAGGACAAAGAGTAGATATGGTAGTGGGAGCAGTTCCCAAAACTACTTTAGCCAACACCATAGAAAAATATCTTTAAATTATTTTTACGTATCCAATACATCATTTCTGACAATTTCTGGCTTCAGCGACCATCTTTTTGGGCAAAAAAGGCTGAAGCTAATTTTATATGTAGTTTTTGGAGGCAAATTCCTGACGGAGAAGAGCGATAATAGCCTCATGGTCTAATGGCTGAGAAAACAAGTATCCTTGTCCGTATTCGCAACCCAAACGGCGGAGTATTTCTAGTTGCGTTTCTGTTTCTATACCCTCAGCAATAACATCTAACCCCAGATTATGAGCTAGATTAACAATCGCTTTGACAATATCGAAATTTTTCTGACAATTTTCTTGACAGATAAAGGAACGATCTATCTTGACCGTGTCGATAGGTAAATAGCGCAAATAACTTAAAGAAGAGTAACCGATACCGAAATCATCAATACACAATTTAATATTTCTTGCTTTTAACTGCTCGAGAACATTAGTAACTGCTGAAGAGTTTTTCATCAGAGTACTTTCTGTAATCTCCAGTTTCAAATTTTCTCCCTTTAATTCCAAACAATTTAGTAGTTCATCAATTTGTGAAATTAAGTTGGGGCTAGACAATTGAATCCCGGAAAGATTAACACTAATACTCAAAGTTAATAGCTGAGGAAATTGTTGCTGCCAGACAACAAGTTGTTTACAGGCTTCAGATAATATCCATTGACCGAGAGGAACAATCAAACCAGTTTCTTCCGAAAGAAGAACAAATTTTTCTGGTGGAATTAGTCCTAGAGATGAATGTTGCCACCTTACCAGCGTTTCTAATCCCTCAATTTTACCCGTGGTCAGGGAAACAATTGGCTGATAATTGAGGTGCAGTTGCCCATCGTTAATCGCTTGTCGTAAGTCACTTTCCAATCGCAATCGTTCCATTGCACTTTGGTACATTCCTTCATTAAACAGCATCAATCCTTTCGTAGAATCGAGCTTTGCATGATACATAGCTGTATCGGCTGCTTGCAACCATTTTTCTGGTTGGTTGTAACCTAAAGTACTCAAAGCAATGCCAATACTTATAGGAGAAAATATTAGTCTCTCTCTTAACTCAAAAGGAATTGATAGTTGATGATAAATTTGTTCGGCTATTTGTTGAGCTGTCTCTTCTCGTTCTAGCTTGGTTAGTAGGATAGCAAACTCATTAGCACCAATACGTGCTACTATATCTCGGCTACTAACACACTTTTGAATACGACGAGCTGCGGCAACTAACATTCGATCGCTCAGAAAATGTCCGAGGCTGTACTTAATCATGGGAAAGCGGTCTATGCAGAGGAATAAAACAGCAAATAAACCCTCTTTTTGATTTTTTTTGCCGCTAACGGGTTTAATCTGCTGATGCAGATGTTCGAGAAATAAACTACGATTGGGCAGATTAGTTAGCTCGTCATAATAAGCTAAATACTTTAATCTTTCTTGTGCCTGCCGATGTTCTTGTCTTATTACTGCTTCTCTTAATTCTCTTTCTACAGCAGGAACCAAGCGCGCTAATTTACCTTTAACTATATAATCGTGGGCTCCTGCTTTCATAGCAGCTACTGCGGTATCTTCCCCGATCTTACCGGAGACAATAATAAAAGGGAGGTCGAGATCTTGCTCCTTGAGTAAATTTAAGGCAGCGATTGCACTAAACTGTGGCATGGAGTAGTCAGCAAGTACGACATCCCAGGGTTTTTTATCCCTTAAGGCAGTTTGCATATCTACTCTGGTATCCACCCGTTGATAAATTGGCTGATAACCACCCCGTTCTAATTCAATCGCTAAGAGTTCGGCATCATCTTCGGAATCTTCTACAATTAAGACTCGTAGCAGTTTATTCATTTAATTATCCCGACACGGGTGGAACATGGTTAATCGTCAACCAATACAATGTTAGTTCTCTAACAATATTTTGCAATTGCGTAAAGTCAATTGGTTTACGAATATAACTGTTGCAACCATATCTATAACTATTAATTAGATCTTCTGGTTCTATGGAAGTGCTCACGATTGCCACCGGGATAAATCTAGTGTTTTGAGCCGCACGAATCTGCTGTAAGACTTCTAAACCGCTAATCCTGGGTACTTCTAGATCGAGCAAGATTAATTTAGGCATTCTGGTTAAGTCGCGATCGCTAAATCTACTCCTACCAAATAAGTAGTCTAATAATTCGACTCCATCCGAAACAATGATTAAATCGTGTTCGATTTCACATTGTTCAAAAGCTAATTCTATCAATTCCTGATAATCTCTATTATCTTCTAATATGAGAATAGTTCTACTAGTCATTATGTAAATATCAAAAAAATATATAGTAATTTCAAACTGCTAAAATCTAATCCTTTGTCGATCTGCTTGACTATCAAACAAAAAATTGACGAAATCCAAGCAAGCTACACCCTGCAAGGGCGGCTTACCTTAAACTAATAATAGTTTTCCCGAAAATAAAATATTTTTTCTCTAGATTTAAGATAATATCTAGAGCGTTAAAATAGAGGAAATAATCGTCGATTTAACTAAAATTTTGTCAAAGGAGTAGAAAGAGTTAATGATACCTTTAACTTGTTTTAAACTTTATATAATAGGAGACATAATAGATTAAAAAAATATAAAAATATCTGGTGCGATCGCAATCTCATAAAGTGTGTTATTTTAATTTAGCTTGTACTATTAAAAATATTATTTACTTTTATAATGGGTTTTAATGATGAAAAAAATATTGCTTCAATTTATCTCAATAAAGAATAGAAATAATTTCTGTAATCATGTATGAGAAAGCTTTTTACTCTATTTCATACCCAAGGATTTTTTATACCAATTCCAAAATTCTGCTACACATCAATTTCCGTTTTATAGTTCACAGTACGGACGTAGCATGACATGGTACGTCCGTATAAAGTTCGCTCATTACTTCTTCTTGGTGTTATCGCGTCTCCCCATCTCCGCTTCAACAGTCTGTAGCCATCTGAAAGAGAAAGGATATTACCTCCGCCCCATCAGCGATTGATGTTGTGTCATCCTAAAACAAGAAGATCGGGAGATAAGATAATATGGACGCATCGAAACAAATAAAAGTAGTTGTAGTTGGTGCGGGTTGGTCGGGACTGGGTGCAACCAATTACTTAGCCAAACAAGGTTATGATGTAACTCTGCTCGAAGCAGCACCATATCCTGGTGGTTTGGTAGCTGGCTGGAAAACTCCTGGCGGGCGTTCTGTGGAAGGAGGAATCCATGGCTTTTGGTATCCCTATCGCAACATCTTTCGCCTCGTCCAAGAATTGGGAATCAATCCTTTTACTCCTTTCACCCGTTCCTCTCAATACTCCCCCGCAGGCTTGGAAGTAGAATCTCCTATCTTTCAAAACGAACCCAGACTTCCTACCCCGTTAGGGACTTTCCTTTACACTCGCTTTAAACGATTACCACTGATAGACAGACTTTCTGCGCTTCCCCTTCTCTATGCGATCGTCGATTTCGATAATTCTAATGAAGCTTGGCAACGGTACGACAAAGTAACGGCGAGAGAATTATTTAAGCAGTTTGGGGTTTCGGCACGTCTTTATCGAGAATCTTTCGAGCCAATGTTGTTAGTAGGCTTGTTTGCCCCAGGAGAACAATGTAGCGCGGCTGCAACCCTTGGCATGCTCTACTACTTTATTTTGGCTCACCAGCCGGATTTTGATGTGGTTTGGTGCAGGGGAACGGTAGGAGAAAAGATTTTTCAGCCCTTACGAGGGCAAATAGAAAAAGCTGGAGGGAAAGTACTGACCAATAAAAAAGTAATCGATATCATCCTGAGCGATCGAGGTGAAGCAAAAGGCGTGGTTTGTGGGAAAGAAATTTTTGAAGCAGATGCGGTCATTTTTGCCGTCAGCGTTAGCGGCATGAAAAAGATTGTTGATAACAGCAGTACTTTGACCAACCATAGCGAATTTCGCAATTTAACTAATTTAGGTGGCATCGATGTCCTGGCGACTAGATTATGGTTCGATCGCCAAGTTAACGTTCCTCTTCCTTCTAATGCCTGCTTTGGTTTTGAGCCAACTACAGGTTGGACCTTCTTCGATCTCAACGTTCTCCATGATGAATATAAGGACGAACCAGGAAGCGTCATCGAAGCAGACTTTTATCATGCCAATCAATTGTTGCCTCAAAAGGATGAACAAATTATTGCTAAAGTACACGGGGATTTAGCCACTTGCGTGCCTGGGTTTAAACAAGCCAAAGTAATTGACAGTAGTATCATTCGCGTCCGTCAAGGAGTAACTCATTTTGCCCCTGGAAGCTATCAGTATCTTTTACGCGGCAAAACCAGTATCCCCAACGTGTATATGAGTGGTGATTGGATTATTACTAACCACGGTTCTTGGTCGCAAGAGAAAGCCTATGTAACTGGTTTAGAAGCAGCTAACCTAGTAATTGAAAGATTTGGTTTGGGCAATAAGGCGCACATTATTCCCGTCGAACCCGATGAACCCCATATTCAAGCGGCGCGGACAATTAATCGAACGGTGCGGAATTTAGTTGAGTCTTTCCTGCCAGATTTCTGGTTACCATAGATGAGAGATAAGTAGGTGGGCATAAAAGTTCAACACGGCGATTCTATATGCCGAGGAAACCTAGGCATATCTCGCCGTCAAAGGTCCCTCGTAGAGACGTAGCATGCTACGTCCGTACAAAGTGCGGAAAGCACCGCCGCATGCTCGCGTGAATCTAATTCAAGCGAGGTCGGCGGTTCAAAAGAGATATATAGCGGTTCTTGTTCGAGTAAAGTACACCTAAATGGTAATATTCGCTCTCAGAACCGCTATAACCGTACAAACTGGATACGTATAGCAAATATCGGGCGTTAAAAATGTTTGGAAGACAGCCACAAAAAAATCAACCGCAAGACCAAATCGATCTAGAGTTAGAGAAGATAGACCTCTCCGAGCAGAAATCCAGATCGATACAAGAAACTCAACAGCAGGCTACGGGGTTACAAAACGAATCAACGGCAGAAAAATCGGAGTTAGTAAATACCGTTGAAAAAATTAGTCGGATTATTTCTCCCTACTTTGTTGTCATTGTTGGTTTATCTTTGTATGAAAAAAACTTTTTGATCGGTACGATTTTAATTTTGGTAGGAATTCTTTCTCTACTTAAAATTACCACTAGGGACGTAGCAACCTTTTTTGAATGGGTCAAAAACTTTCTCGGCTCGAGCAATAGCTAGAGGAATGAGAAGCGATCGCTCCAAGGAAAGACAAGCTTTCAGGCATCCTTCTGTAGTTCCGAAATATCCCAAGCTCGATCGACTTCGCGAGTCAGATCGCGATCGTCCGAGCGCAACAACTGCTCTAACTCTTTAGCTAGTTGACGCGATCGCGCAATTAAAACAGTTTCATCTTCCGTGAGATTTGCCATTTCGTGTAAGGCTTGTTCGTCGTGTTTTTTAAAGGTACGAGCAGCTCTATGGGCTTTGTAGGCACGAAAACCCAATAATTTTAGTGCTTCTACTCCCATCTCTAGAGCGGAAGCAAAAGTTTCTCGCTCAACTACATCCACGCCTTGCCGGATCAGTTCGTAGGCATGGCTGCGATCGATCGCCCGAGCCAAAATTTTTAGGTGGGGAAAACGCTTACGAACTAAATGAACAGTTTTTAAAGCTTTTTCCCGTTCGTCAATAGCAACAACAAATAGTTTAGCCTGCTCTGCTCCTGCCGCACGAAGCAAATCGAGTCTGGACGCATCTCCATAAAATATTTTGAAGCCGAAGCGCCGTAGCATATCAATTCGACCGGGATTGGGATCTAGAATTGTAGTTTTGAAGCCATTGGCAATCAGCAAACGTCCTACAATCTGTCCGAAACGACCAAAACCTGCAATAATTACGGGATTTTCATTATCGTCAATGATATCTGCTTCTTCTGTAGGGGTTGAAGTAACAAAACGAGGCTGCACCAACTTGTCATGAACGATTAACAGCAGCGGTGTTACTATCATGGATAGGGCTACTACAGCAATTAGAGGACCTGCTACGGCTGGAGTCAGTACGTTATTTTGAGTAGCAAAAGAAAAGAGCACGAAAGCAAATTCTCCTCCTTGAGCTAGAGCAAAGGCAAAAAGTAAACTTTGACTCAACTCCAGTTGGAAAAATCGACCTAGCGCAAACAAGACGGTAAATTTAAGCATTGCCAAGCCGATAACCAATCCCAATATTAACCAAGGTTGTTCAATCAACAGATTGAAGTTGATGCTGGCTCCAACCGAGATAAAAAATAAACCCAATAATAAGCCTTTGAAAGGTTCGATATCTGTCTCTAGTTCGTGACGGTATTCGTTATCCGCCAAAACGACTCCGGCAACAAATGTACCCAGTGCTGGAGAAAGACCAACCTCTTGCATGGCTAAAGCAATTCCAATTACTAAAAGTAAAGCCATTGCTGTAAATAATTCATTCAGTCGAGTATCGGCAATGAAGCGAAAAACCGGTCGCATCAAAAACCTTCCTCCGACAATAATGCTACCAATCGTTACGATCACCAGCAGGGCATGTTGCCAACCAGGCAAAGCTGCCCCCTGTTCTGGAGTTTGTTCGGCGGCAATGAAAATAGCCTTACTAGCACCATTTGACATAGTGCTTTCGATCGCCAGCAATGGTAAAAGAGCTAGGATTGGTATAACCGCAATGTCTTGAAACAATAAGACTGAGAAGGAAGACTGTCCGGCTTCTGTTTTAATCAGTCCCTTTTCGTTGAGAGTTTGGAGCACGATCGCCGTTGAAGACAGGGAGAGGATCGAACCAACTGCCAGAGCCATTTGCCAGGAAAGTCCGAAGAGCAAACCTACAGCAGCGATCGCTAAAGTCGTAACTACTACCTGCAAGCCTCCCAGTCCTAAAATAGGGACACGCAATCGCCATATTAGAGAGGGTTGTAGCTCCAAGCCCACCAAAAAAAGCATCATCACCACGCCAAATTCAGCGAAGTGCATCACATCATCGCTCTGACCGTGTCCGACAAAAGATAATCCAAACGGTCCAATAATTACCCCAGCAATTAAATAGCCCAGAACCGAACCCAATCCAAGCCGCTGGGCGATCGGTACCGATAAAACTGCTGCCACTAAGTAAACAAACGCCTGAAAGAAAAAGTCTTCGTTATGCATGGTGTGGTATCTCCCGTATTTCGATGACTCCGTCTTGAATTTGATTCAGGTGTTGGCATTGTCTGAGGCTTTCCCAATCTATCGTGTTATCGCGCAAAGCTGCGATCGCATAACGATAATCTTTGGCGTATTTGGCAATCTGATGTTGTTCTCGCAGCTGATGCGTCCCGTGAACTACAAAGGGCGGCAAATATTCCATCCCACATAAATAAGCTGTTTGCTCGAACGGTATCAGTAGTTCTCTGATGGTAAAGCGGTTATAGCCCTCTCGCCGATAAGCCTGCTCGCTTCCTCCAGTAGTAATGGCAGAGAGAAACTTTTTACCCCGTAGAGCCGTTCCACTATGACCGTAGGCAAATCCGTACTCTAATACCAAATCCTGCCACTCTTTCAAAATAGCCGGACTGCTATACCAATAAAAGGGATGATGAAACACAATAATATCGTGAGCGAGGAGTAAATCCTGCTCGAATTTTACATCGATCTCCAAGTTCGGATAGGCTTCATAAAGATCGTGAATAGTGACTGAATCCATCCCCTTAACGGCTTGAATCAAATGCCGATTGATTCTTGACTTTTCCAGTGCTGGGTGAGCAAACAAAATTAGTATTTGGTTGGGACTGACCATAAAGAAAATATCGCTTGCAAAAATACAGGTAAAAAATTCTTGCCAATTCTATAGCGGTAGTCAAAAAAATTAGGACACATTATTAAATTTTGAACCCGTCCGTTCCCTTGAATTGAATTCGAGGGCTTGCGTCCCCGTAGGGTCGTTCTCGGGCGCATTCCGCGTAGTTGAGTGTTGAGTTAAGAAAAATTGCATTTAAAGTGAAAACACTGCGCTTCCTGCGCGGGAACGGGGCTTACAAGGGGCTGAAGTAAATTCAGCCCACAGCCCCTCACCAAGTTCCCGCGCCCAGCGCACTCAAAATTCACTCATTCAAAATTCATAACTCTTGAATTCTGACTCCTGCTATATAAGTTGTCTGAGCTTGATAATAGTCATAGCTATCTTGCCAAGCTCATTTTTAATTATTAATTAATGATATAGTTGTGCCGAATAGGGATGTGGTTGATATGAACGATTTCGCGATCCGTTCTATCGTGCCGGATGACGCAGAGTCGATAGCACACTTGTGGCTCGCATGTACGGCAGAGGTTGCCGAGAATGAACCTATTTACTCGCCCAATGTTTCAGCTGAGGCGCTCGCGGGGGATTAATCGATTGGAGTTGGGTGTTGTGTGGGGGGGCGTTCTCGTAGTGTCTGGGAAAGACATGGATTTAAACCCCATTTTGTTTACATGCATAAAGATCTTGAATAATATGAATTAGCTAAATGTTTGCTACAAATAGAGCATCTGTAATAAATTCCCATTTGGTCAAGAAAGTAACTGTTTGTGCAGTCAAATTATCTAGAATGAGCTTGAGAGAATTTCTCAACTCATCTAAGTTATCAAATAGGGACCATTTCAGTTGTTTTTTAAGCTCTTGCCACAATCTTTCGATGGGATTGACTTGAGGACAATAGGG
>JADEWQ010000032.1 GCA_015207585.1 Pleurocapsales cyanobacterium LEGE 06147
CATGCTGAAATGACCTTCCAGAACTTTTGTTGTTACCTATAAGCTCAATTTAAGTCATTTAGCGACACTAAATTTCTCATAGATCGCGATCGCTTTTCTTGGATTTGTTAAGTTCGTCAGCAGTATCCTCATCTGTACAGAAACCTGAACGATAACAAAGACCGTCACAATGAGAACTTTAAAGCATTCTATTCAGATCGAGTAGTCACCAGAGAAAGGGTAATACTATCTTTTTCCTTTGAGTTTTTTTAAGATTAATTTCGCCGAGCGACGATAATAGTACAAATGAACTAAGATAAATTAATCGGCAGACGAATGTTGAGCAAGGAGTTGAAAACCATGGCTGACAACGCCAACCAAACAGTAGCGACTGTAATTCCGACTTTGGGCTATAAAGACGCTGTCGCTGCGAGCGAGTGATTTCGCCAGGCATTTAGTTTGAGCAACACCTGGTTCCGGTGAGAATGGCACGGTGCGCTTCTCACCCGCATTCGCGAGAGCGCCCATGTCCAGTTAGTTTTGGTAATCCGGAGGGATACCTGTGGAATTTCGGCACCTACGATCCGTGGAGCGCAGCATAAGTACACAACCTATTCATCAGCCTTAGGAGGGCACTATGCAAGTGAATCCTTACCTGTTTTTCAACGGTCAATGCGAGGAAGCGTTTAAGTTCTATGAGCGGTCTCTGGGGGGCAAACTCGATGCCATGCTCACCTTTGTCGGTTCCCCATCGGAAGGCGAGGTGCCACCAGAATGGGGACATAAAATCATGCATGCTCACCTCACTTTGGGCAACTGGACCTTGATGGGGTCTGACTGTCCGCCAGGACAATACGAAGCACCTAAAGGCTTTTCGGTATCGCTCCAACTTAATGACCTGGCAGAGACAGAACGCATCTTTCACACCCTGGCCGAAGGCGGCACCATACAGATGCCGCTTCAGGAAACCTTCTGGGTAGTCCGGTTTGGCATGCTGGTCGATCGATTTGGCACCCCCTGGATGATTAACTGCGACCAAGCTGCCTGAGCCTTTCGTGTAAAGAATTTGCAGTGCAAGGCTTTTATACAACTACGATCTGTTGTAAAAATTCGCCAGAATGAATAACACAGGAATTGGCAAAATTTTATCCCCTGAAGCTTGAGGTCGAAAGCAAACTGGTTTTGGATTGGCGATGAAGCTCATCGCTATGAAAGCATCCCGCCAGGCAGCATTGGTAAAGTATATGAAAAAGCTAAAAATGCCACCTAACGCTTGGGAGAAATCGAACGAGGGGACTAGCATTTAAGAATGTATTGGAGAGAAACAATTTACGGCAACAATCGTTTGAGAATTCGCTCGATGAATCAGAACACGGTTAATCAGATGCAGAAGCAGGTGGACGATATTTATCGCTCTGAGTCACGTCGTGTCTTCGCCACCCTGATCCGCCTGCTTGGGGACTTCGACCTAGCTGAAGAAGCTCTGCACGAAGCCTTTGCAGCAGCGGTGGAGCAATGGACACGGGACGGGGTGCCAACCAATCCCCGCTCGTGGCTCATTTCTGCCGGACGCTTCAAAGCCATTGATGCTATTCGCCGTCGCACCCGCTTCCAAGCCTCACTCGCAGAAATCGCCGAAAGACTCGATCGCGACCCAGCTCCCCTTGAAGGAACAGATGACGTAGAGGATGACCGGCTGCGGCTGATCTTCACTTGCTGCCATCCGGCTCTGTCACCGGAAGCGCAGGTGGCGCTGACGCTGCGGGAGGTATGCGGACTTACGACCGAGGAAATTGCTAGTGCTTTCCTCATTACAACGCCCACGTTGGCGCAGCGGATTGTGCGTGCCAAGGCGAAAATCCGGGATGCGCGCATTCCTTATCAGGTTCCGGCGATCGCCGAGCTTCCCGAACGGTTAGACTCTGTTTTATCTGTTATTTACCTCGTATTCAACGAGGGATATTCAGCCTCGGCAGGCGAGTCGCTAACCCGCTCCGATCTCTCCAACGAAGCCATTCGCCTGGGACGATTGCTGAGCGAGTTATTACCCAATCCAGAGGTTATGGGACTGCTGGCACTGATGCTCTTCCAGGAGTCGCGGCGCACCGCCCGCTCGTCCCCGCAGGGCGATCTCATCCTGCTCGAAAACCAGGATCGTTCCCTCTGGAACCGAGAACAGATCGCAGAAGGCAAAGTGCTGGTCGAGCGAGCCCTCTCTTCACAGCGGTTTGGGGCGTACGCGCTGCAAGCGGCGATCGCTGCCGTGCATGCTGAGTCCCCCAGTGCCGAGGCAACGGACTGGGGGCGGATTGTCGCCCTATACAACGTGCTGGCGCGAGTCGAGTCTTCACCCGTCGTTGACCTGAATCGGGCGGTGGCAGTGGCGATGCGCGATGGACCCTCAGCAGGATTGCCACTGATTGATGCCATCTTGGCGCGGGGCGATTTGACCGACTACCACCTAGCGCACGCGGCACGAGCCGATCTGTGCCGACGACTGGGAAAAACAGCCGATGCTAGAGACTCTTACCAGCAAGCTCTGGTTTTGACTCGGCAGGAACCGGAGCGTCGTTTTCTCGAAAAACGCCTGCGCGAACTGGGCTGAAAATTTTTTGGCTCCGCTGTCGATTTATTGATTCGCCGAACGACTACTAGATAGAGGCGACTATTTCAAACAACATTTGGAGGGAAAGATATGATAGCCGCAAACACGAAACTCGAAACTCAGATTCAACAACTGATTAGCGAGCAACAACGTGCCATTTGTGCCAAGGATGTCGATCGGATAATGTCCCACTATGCTACTGAGATCATTATGTTTGATGTCATGCCTCCGTTCCAGACCAAAGGAAAGGCAGCTATCCGTAAAATGTGGGAAGACTGTTTGCCCTGCTTCCCGGACTCTTTTGTGATCGAAACGCGAGACCTCAAGATTACCGTCAGTGACACCTTGGCGGTTGCACACTGGCTGTTTCGCTTTACAGGAATGGAACCAGACCATCCGGCAATGCAGACGTGGATGCGGGTCACCGCTGTCTGCCAGAACAATCAAGGCAACTGGCAGATTTTACACGAACATATCTCTGTGCCCTTCGATCCAGAGACATCTCAAGCTGCGTTCGCGCTTGACCTTTAGCCCGATAGAGGATCTGCGATCGCCATGTTGAATAAGAATATCTCTGGTTGCATAGCAAATATGGCGGAGATCGCTACAGGCAGTTAGCAAAATTTTGGAGGAAAACCATGAAGTATATGTTGCTCATTTACAGTGATGAAAATGCCTGGACCGAGAGCGAGAAGGAACACTGCTATGCAGAGTCCGTTCAGCTCACCCAAAAGCTGAACGCGAAGGGGCAATACTTAGGCTCTTCGCCGCTTCATTCTGTTTCGACGGCGACCAGTGTTCGGATTCGTGACGGAAAACGACTGGTAACCGATGGACCATTTGCAGAAACGCACGAACAACTTGGCGGCTACTTCTTGATCGACGCGAAGGATCTTGACGAAGCCATCAATATCGCCGGACGCATTCCAGCAGCCCGTAAAGGCACTGTCGAAATTCGCCCAATTATGGAGCTATCAGGGTTGCTATCAGACCAGTAGTTGCCGCACCCTACCACTGGATGCCCCAGATTGACCCAACGTTAATCACTTCTTCCATTGGAGGAAAAATACGGGACTTAGACAAAAACCGCGGTGAAAATAGCTTCAAACCAAGACAGGTAAATGATTTTAGCTTGAAACGGTATGAATTCAGAACCGACAAGGATTTCAGCCACTTTTAGGTCATCGACCTCTTTTCTTTGCCAAGACTGGTTTTCAGCCCCTTTAGGGGCTAGAAAATATCTAAGTCCCACTAGGCAGGGTGGTAGCCAGTTGCTTCCTAAATGTCACGGCAAAAAGTATGGCTGACCTGTCGATTTAGCGAACTCTTGTTCGACTAGAGAGTATAGCGAGGGGTGAGATTCGAGCCACTCCAGCTCAAATTCAGAAACAATCAAGGAGATTTTGCCATGAAAGTAATGGTTCTAGTCAAAGCGACTCAAGATTCTGAAGCTGGCGTGATGCCCAGCAAAGAGGTTCTTACTGAAATGGGTCAATATAACGAAGCTTTGGTCAAGGCAGGAATTTTACTAGCTGGCGAGGGGCTACAGCCTAGCTCGAAAGGGGTGCGAGTGCGGTTCTCAGGCAAGAAGCGAACCGTGACCGACGGACCCTTTACTGAGACGAAAGAGCTGATTGCTGGTTTTTGGCTCTGGCAAGTGCCATCGATGGAAGAGGCGAGCGCATGGGTTAAACGCTGCCCGATGCAAGAAGCTGAACTTGAAATTCGCCCGGTTTTTGAAGCGGAGGATTTTGGAGAAGCACTCACGCCAGAACTCCGGGAACAGGAAGAACGCATCCGCATAGAGGTCGAAAAACTTAAGAGTTCGTGAAGCGGTTATCCTGACGGATGCCACCACAAGCTGCTTGAGTAGTTGTTGGGACCTTGGCGATAGCAATTCTCAACAGACCACTGCAAGCAAAACATAGGGCATTAAACGCTAATCTTATTGTCCGTCAGCACTCAAGGAATGAATTAACCGCCTTGCCAAATACCTGTCTGAGGCTTTGAAACATGGAAAACACAATGAAGACAACCGAAATTAGTTGCCTATGTGGATCCGTCAAGGTGCAGCTCAAAGGCGAACCCACTACTCAATTCTATTGCCACTGCGATGACTGTCAAGCTACGAGTGGTGGGGCCTATATCGGTATCGCCATCTATCCAGCGGATGCGGTCTCGGTCACGCAGGGCGAACTGATAACTTGGACGCTCAAGACGCTGCCCCGTCAGCGATGCTCCGTCTGCGGGACCCATGTAATGGCTAAGGTCCCCGGTCTAGCTGAATACGGGGTGAAGGCAAATCTCCTGCCTCTAGGGACGTTCAAACCTGAGTGTCACATCCAGTGCCAGCATGCCATCCTTCCTATTAAGGATAATTTGCCGCACTTCAAATCCTTCCCAACCAGCTTCGGTGGATCGGATGAGACTGTCGATTGGTAACTGACGCGAGCCGAAGTCCAACACAAAACTTAAAATGGTCTGCTGGAAATTTGGCTAGGAGGTGCAAATAATGTTCAGCATTTTGCAGGTTTTGACCGTGATTGTGGTAGCTGTGGCGATGGCTCTAGCTCTCGCACACGCTCTTGAGTTGCCGGGCAAGATGAGGCTTGACAAAGAGACGTATTACGCCATGCAGCCCATCTATTATCCGGGGTTCACATCGGAGGAATTAGCGAACCGATTAGCATACTCTCCGCGATTATCCTCTTATTCCTTACGCCGTCGGGAAGCGCAGTCTTCTGGTTGACGCTCGTGGCATTACTCGGACTCATTAGTATGCAGGCAGTGTATTGGCTCTTTACGCATCCGGTCAATCAGTTCTGGGTTGAGGGTGAAAACCTGAATCGCTTTAGTTCTGGCTTTTTCTCATTCGGAGCAAATAGATCTCGACTTGAGAACGAAACTCGTCCACTAGATTGGAAGGAGTTGCGCGATCGCTGGGAGTACTCGCATGTAGCGCGAGCGGGATGTGCGCTCTTGAGTCTAGTCGCGCTCGTCATTGCCATCTCTTATAGTAAATAGCTGGAGTTGGATTCGTCTCAATAAAGACGAACCAATCTACATAGAGTCAAGCCCAATAAACCAGGGTTGAGGACATCAAGAAGTTTAAGAATTGCTGTTTAAGTTTTGCGAGCGCTTAGCGCAAGTCTCAATTGCCCTTCTGCCCTCTGCCTCCTGCCTTCCGTCTTCATTCAAAGTACGCTTGAACTATAAAACTAAGGTTAGGCAGCCCCATTATTTCTCGCGATCGCATTCCTCAATCATTAATTACCAAAGGAGGACATGATGCAAGTGAATCCTTAGAGCAAGCTTCCTCATGAACCGAACGTTACAGCAATAAGGAGATAAAGCAATGGAGACAACCAAGATACAACAACCAACGATGAATCCTGAACCACAGAACGAACATCAGTGGCTACAGAAGCTCGTTGGGGAGTGGGTATACGAAACAGAGATGACGATGGGATCGAAGCAGCCTCCTGAAAAGTCCACGGGAACCGAGAGTGTGCGATCGCTTGGCGGACTCTGGATTGTCGCTGAGGGACAAGGCGAGATGCCTGGATGCGTTACCGCGACAACCATAATGACGCTTGGCTACGACCCGCAAAAGCAGAAGTACGTAGGTACATGGATCGGGTCGATGATGACTTACCTCTGGGTGTATGACGGCGGACTAGATGGGGATGGAAAAGTGCTCACTCTCGATTCCGAGGGACCCGATCTGACTATCGAGGGGAAGATGGCAAAGTACAGAGACGCGATCGAGTTCAAAAGCGACGATTACCGGGTACTGACATCGCAGGTGTTGGGCAATGACGGGCAGTGGCACCAGTTCATGACAACAAACTATCGGCGGAAGCCATAGCGGTAGGAAGATTACTGTAATTTAGAGAAAGTCTCATAATCCTGAAAAGTGATTGCTTCAATCTCAGTTCTACCGAGGTTGCGCTTGGAGAAAATAAGGATACCATAATCGTTGCGGTGAGCGATCGCTTTTTTGCAAATCTTGAACGTCTGAATTTATGGACTCAAGAAGGAAAGAATTCGCGAGGCGTTCCTATCGAGTAGAGATAGGAACGCCTCGAAGAGTTATCCATTTGTAAGTTTTTGTAAGTTTCAAAAAGATGAGGAGATATTCATCGCAACAATTGTAACGATGTATGTAAATCTCACATTACACGGGATTAACTAGAGCTAAACAACTGGCGATTATTGTCGGTTCCGAGAAAGCGATCGCGATCTCTGTCAAACAAGTGAAATCACCGAGTCTCCTGCGCGGGAATTTAATTCCCGCGCCCGACTCGCTCAAACAACAGCAAAGATACACTCGCTTGCAGGAGCGATTACTAGCCTGACGGTGCATTCTGCGTTTTAAGTGAGTTATTAGTTATTAGCTCTAGTGGTGTTTATGTGTGCGACACTTTCTCTATTTGCATTTTTTACTCTCTATTTTTATGAAAGAAAAAAGCTTAAATTGAGCTGATTGAATCGATTTGGTTCTGCTCCTGTTTCATTAATTCAACCGTGCGTTTTTCCCATTCGTCTGGATCGAGCAAATTAAATTCAGAGACTAATTGCTCTAGAGCTTGAAGCCACTGCTGGTAATAATCCCAACTAAAGTCATCTTTAAAATGGGTTGTCTCCCACTCTGCAATCGAGGCGATCAACTTCTGTCGGAAGTCTTCCCATTCGTAATGTCCCTTCTTGGACAAAGCAAGGGCAATCCCAAAGGCGCGTTCTTCCCAAAATCGAGCGAATTTTAATGTTCCATTATCGCGAGGGGGAGAAGTTTCGTTGCCCATCATACTTGTGACAGCAAAGTGCTCAAATCGAAGTTGCACAAATGTTATCTCCTAAATTAACTATCATTCCATGTAGAAAGCATGACAGAGAGCTTGACTAAGCAGAAACCTTTGCCTGAGCAACCCCCATCATGGCTTCTGGAGTTACCAAAGCTGCGAGTTCTGTTTCGCTCATGTTTTCTGTGCCAGCAGGACGTTCTGGAAGAACAAACCAGCGAATCTGGGCACTGCTATCCCAAACCCGCACTTCTTTTGACTCATCTAGTTCTAGTCCAAACTCTTTAAGAACTTTACGAGGTTCTTTAACTGCACGCGCTCGAAAAGTGGGATCTTTGTACCAGTAAGGCGGCAATCCCAACATGGGCCAAGGATAACAAGAACAAAGGGTGCAGACAATCAGGTTATGAACCTCTGGTGTATTTTCTACCACTTCCATATATTCTCCTTCGGCTCCAGCCATCCCTGGAGGAAAGTCCATCTCAGCGATCGCTGCCGGTGTATTCGCAAGCAAACGGGCTTTAAATTCCGGATCGACCCAGGCTCTAGCAATGAGCTTTGCGCCATTAAAGGGACCAAAATCGGTCTCAAAGAATTTCAGTACCTTATCAACAGTTTCACTACTAATGATGCCTTTTTCAATCAGCAATGACTCTAAAGCCTTAATTTTAGCCGTACTGTAAGCTTCCCGATCGGCTCTATAACTAAAACGTTCACTCATGACTCATTCTCCTCAACATATCCTGCGATCACTTTGCGGCTTCAACGTACACTTCAAACAAATCAGCATAGACCCAGGAATTACCTTCAGCCATGTCGCCCCAGATATTTTTAGGGTCAAACTTGACGCTGTACACATACATTGGCTCTCCTAGTCCATCGGGTCCAGTGGAGCAAAGATAAGCATAGGCACCCTCATAAACCTTCTCGATCGAGCCAGTTCGATTGCGCAGGTATCCAGGTAGGCGTGTATGGTCTGTGGATAGAACATCCTTCACCTCGATCTTTTGACCTACACTAAACTTTGGTTGATAATCGACCTCTCGAATGGCAGGATCGCCGCGACGCAGGTAATCAACGATCTGCTCGTCTATTGTAGGTTCAGACACGCTTGGTAAGGGAGCGTCAGGTTTTTCTAAGTAGACCGCTGTCCTCGCATCCAGTTGTTCTTCTGTAATGTAGCCTTCCTGCATAAAGAAACCAGAAATGCCGCCCAACCACTTTTCGTAGTAGCGAAACCGAAAGTAGTCAAACGGATTCATTGCCTCTGCACCCTTTCGCAGGTCTGCCCATGTCCAGGTACTTTTGAAGGTCGTCGGAATACTTTTGAGCGGATATTGCAGCGGTGTGTCGCTTAAATGCTGGCTCAATCCCATCATGGCAACATGAATGCCAAAAATGCGGGTTTCCCAGGGTTCGACAAATATTTGTTTTTCAAAATTAAGGGGTTCAGAATCCAGACCTTCTAGACCACCCAGATAATGCTGTAATTTCATGTCATTCCTCCAGTTGAGGTGAACAATTAAAGAGTAAATGAGAAAGGAAATTCTCCTCAGACACGAGATCGTTTCGGCATCTCAGTGCGCTCGGTTAAAGCATCACCCCATAGTTCAGACAAATAGCCAAATAGTCCACCTAGAATCATTGCAACCGCTGCGACCAGTGCCGGGTTGTCTGAGCCATTTGTGGTAATGGGTTTTCCTGTGGCAATCGTTGTTCCTACGGTTGAAGCAAATCCCCAGACGATCGCAGGAATGGCAGTTAGAATCGGAACTTTGGAAGCTTGGACCATTGCCGCACTACCAACACCAACACAGATAGCAGTGATAAGAGGATTGTCGCCGAGTACAGAGATCGTTAGAAGCGTCAATGAAGCAATGATGATTCCGGTCAGATTAGAGGCAATACTACGGATAAGACCCAATCGTCTGCCGCCCAAGATAAAAAATGATGCCCAAGCAATAAATACTACCCAAACGGGCACTTTAATGAGTATTGTAGTGAGGTAAGTGGCAGCAGCACCCAAGACCCCAATGCTGATGCTGTAAGCGTCCAACTTTTTCATTGGCAGTTACCCCAGTCACGAGGTGGTTTAGTAAGTTTGGCTAAATGTTATAAATTAAACCAGCAGCGAAAGTGTATCTCAGAATACAGATCGCCTCTTATGTCTCACTTCCCTAACATGTAAATAACTGCGATTAGATTACACCTCAAGTAGGCAGGCTCGGAATTCTTGTTTCAATTGGGTTGCATCTAAGTTGCGTCCGATAAAGACCATTTCATTTTTGCGCTGCTCTCCAGGTTGCCAAGGGCGACCGGGTCTTCCATCCAGTAACATATGAACACCCTGAAAGACAAACCGCCGAGCCTCTGCATCGACATCTAAAATGCCTTTCATCCTGAAAATGTCTGTTCCCTTAACCTGAACTAATTGATTTAGCCAGCGGTTAAGTTTGTCCCCGTTGACGATACCCGGTTCGACGATCGATACCGAGTAAACGGATTTGTCATGCTCATGAGCATCCTCGTTTAGAAATTCTGGATCGATGCTCAATGCTTGCTTCAAATCAAATGCTTTGATACCTAGCACAGCATCCATATTAATGTCACAATTCTGAGTGTGATAAATTTTAACCAACGGAGTTATGCTGCGAATGCGCTGCTCCAGTTCATCTAACTGTTCTGGAGAAACGAGATCGATTTTGTTTAGCAAAATCACATCAGCAAAGGCAATTTGTTCTTGCGCTTCGTTTGCGTCCCAGTGGTTCCAGATGTGCTTGGCATCTACAACCGTTACCACAGCATCCAGTTGGGTCTGCGATCGCATCACGTCATCCACAAAAAAGGACTGAATTACAGGAGCCGGGTCTGCCAGTCCTGTTGTTTCAATCACCAAATGATCGAATTTTTCCCGCTTCTGAATCAGGTTACTGAAAATGCGGATTAAATCACCCCGTACCGTACAGCAGATGCAGCCGTTATTCATTTCTAAGATTTCTTCGTCGGCATTAATGACAAGCTGACTGTCAATGCCGACTTCCCCAAATTCATTCACGATTACCGCTACTTTTTTGCCATGCTCATAAGTCAGAATTCGATTGAGCAGGGTAGTTTTACCAGCCCCCAAATAGCCTGTGAGAATTGTGACGGGGACGGAACTAGATGCTCGATTTAGCATGGAATGGCTCCTCTACTGAAGTGTTTAATTAGATTTAATGGGAGTAATGAGGTTTGAGAGCGAACTGTCACTTCTATATGTAGGGGAAGAGGTGGACTGAGAAATGCTAACTAGACTACATAATTGGATGTCCTTCGTTTTTTTCGATTGAAACACTTTCAGTGGGAAACCTCAAACCATTGCATTCATCTTGCTTGCGATTTCGCTTAGAGCCTAGATGTTTCTGTCAGATTTGAATGCTTATTAAAATTGAGAATCTTTTCAATATAAAAACTCACATCGATAAAACTATCTTCGTAACCCCACCAAGTTCGGTCGATGATTTCTTTTTAATTATTAGTAGTTACAAATTCCCAATCGGTAGGAGGTAAAAAGGTCTGCTTTATCTGAAAATCTTGGTAGAGGTAGGTAGTGCAGTGGGAAGATTTCTTGATAATTCTAGCTGGGTGTAGATAAACTTGGCTTTGTTCAAAAGCTTTGCAGAAAGGGTCTTGTACGAGCCAACGACGAATTCTTCATCTTGAAGCTCGAAAGTAAGTGCATTGTAGTCAATCGTAAGCTCTATCATGGGTTGAAGAGTAGCAAAAGCTATTTGAGCGGCTTCAAGGCTCTCCAACAAAATTGTTATCTTATTCATATTTTTTCCAAATTTATTGGAGTGTCGAAAGCCAATCAAACCCTACCAGACGAGTATCGACAGTAGCTAACGCCAGCTCCAGATGAACGGCTGTAGCAGCAATAAATCGATCGGCTGGGTCTTGATGGGGTAGTTCTAATTGGCGAGATAACATAACGATTTCGTAAGTCAAACGAGCTTCTTTAACATCCAAAATTCGCAAATATTTTTTGACCCAAGTAATTGGTTTGGAATCTAGTTCCAGCCTGCCCTTTTCAGCAAGTATTAAAGTTTCCCACACGCTAATAGGTGAAAGCCATAATTCGTTCTCTTGAGAGGCAATAATTTTTTGTAGGTTGGCAGATAGCTTATTGTCCCCTAGTAAATACCACAACCAAATATGAGTATCGAGCAGCACTCTCAAAGGTTTGTTGAATCCACCTTCCTCAGCTTTCGATCGCTTGCTCAACTCAGTACTTCCCACTCTGATGGTTCTACTACAGGAGTAATCAGATCTCCTTTAATCTTTGCAGTTCCTTTCGCAATGCCAAAATCCGCTCTAGTTTTTGTGACTGTAACGGGATTGATTACTGCTAGTGGCTGACCGTTACGAGTAATCGTAAGTGGCTCTCCCGTTCGATTTACTTCGTCAAGTAAGCGAAGACATTGGGCTTTAAACTTCGATACTTGAATTTCTTTCATATATTTTCATATATGTTTAATTTGATTTCTTTAGTCCTATTCTCTCATAAGTATAACTATGGTCATTTACTATGGTCAATAAAATTGCAGCACTCGATCTTTAAATTGCCCCAAACATAAAACGTAGCTTCGGTCGGGGAAAGATAATTAATATGAAGAGTTTAACCGTTTGTGTTTTCAGGTGCTTTGCTCGACTGACTGAATTCTAGCTGCTGAATAACTCGTTCCAATTCTTCAGTCAGAAAAAGACAATCTCCAGCTTCTCGCGCTGCTTCAATCAGAGTACGATAATACCAGAGCGTTCCTTCTTTTCCTCCTTTAAATCGACTCCAGACACCTTCTCCAACCCGATACCAGTCAGATAAAATAGAACGAGCATTATGCAGTTTATCGGCAAGGGAAACCCGATGAACTTCTGTCGAAGAGGTACGAAATTGCTGGATATATTTTTCTTTTCGTTCTCGTCAGGGTGGTTTTGGGATAACATCTGAGTCAGTGCAACCTTCTACGATGCTAGCGACTCTTTCTCCAAACTTCTGTCATCTTCGAGTACTAAAGCTGCTACACTCAGCAAGTGACTCACGTAGGGAATATTTGTCCCTTTTCTGAGTTGACTAGCATGGAGGCGGGTGGCGTATACTAATGCTTCTTCAAAACGAGTGGTGAAGAGTATTCTTTGAGATGTTTCCATATATTTCACCTTATAAATAGTCAAATCATTTTGATAAAAAGGAATTTTTTTTGGAGCAAAGCGGTTAAAGTGATTGTATTGACCAAACATTGGTCCGACGATATGGGGTCAGATTTTTGAACTCTCATTTTGAACTCATTGGTGACAAGTTAAACTAAAATACTATTTCTTAACTTGTCACCAATGTTTTGGACTAGACTATACTACCTTTTTCAAGACAGTTGCTAACCTCTTACTTGAGAGCTGCATAGGCAAAGGTAACGTTGAATTGCTGACACCAGATACCAACTGCTTGATACTCTTTTAAGTTGATATCTTCGGGAATCAAATAGCGTTGTTGACCACTAAAGCTTTCTAAAGGTGAGAGCGCGATGTAATCAGCTTCTTCGATGTTAACGGGAATAGAGTTGTCGCGATAAAGAATAACTTGAACATCAGGACCATTGGCAGTGGTAAAATCCTCATCAAATTCGAGATATTTTTGCCCATTTTCTTCAATAATTTTAACCGTACCTGTAGTCTGATGGTCTTGTTCAACGGTAACAAAGCTATAGGCAGTATCTTCTTGAACCGCAACAAGTTGAGCTTGTGTATTTAAGGGTTCGGCGATCGCTGAAGCAGTGAGGAACGCACTACCGACAGTGGTGCATAAGAGAGCAGCAGCTAGGCTTAGACTTGGTAAATGCTTCTTAAATTTCACGGCGATTACTTTAGTTGATTAATTCACTACTTAATCAAGATAGGTGGAAAAACTAAATTCAATCTGACTATTTCCTGAAATTTTGCTGGAAATACGGTCAATTTTTCTCAGAAAATTCTCAGTTTAACTATTCCATCTGATTCGGAATGCACCAAGCCCACATTGTTAATTAAATGAAATCAGTAAAAAATTCCTTGAAAAAGAGTTTTTTAATGAGGTATTAATTCAGCAGAATAGATGGAATCTTAGTCTTGTCCCGGCAAATCTAAAGCAACCAACAAAGCCCGATCTAATTCAGCCATAGCCGTATAACTGAGTATCCCTCGCAGACGCAGGAGGCGTGTTTTAGATAACACTCGCACCCGATCTGCCATAGCAATCGAATCATTTGTTAACCCCCCATCTGGTGCTGGAATTAATACCTGAGTGGGATAGACTCGTTTACCAGATTGATAAGTCGTGCAGGGGACAGCTAAAACCACAGGGCTATAAGCGTTGATCGCATCGCGACTGACGATAATGACGGGACGAGTTTCCCCTTGCTCAGAGCCTTCAACTGGTTCAAGACGAGCATCATAAACGTCCCCTCGCTTCATTCGTCTTTTTCTGCTAACTGCAAAGCTTCCCAACTACCTGTGGCAAACTCAGCCTCCATTTTTAACACTTCTGCCTGATATTCAGGATTTTGAGCCATTTCAGCCAAAGCTGCATCAATTTCTGCCCTATGAAGTGCTGCTAACTCATGCCGTAGAGCTTGTGCGACAAACTCATTGCGACTTTTCGCTTTTCCCTGACTGACTGCCAGGTCTGTAGCTTCTAAAAGTTCAGAGGGTAAGGTTAAGGTGGTGCGAACTGTTTGCCATTTCATGCCGCTAGATAAATTGATGAGCCAATTGATGTCAATTATAACATCAAATCGTACATCAATTAAGGTAAGGGTTGGCACTCCATCTAGCAACACTTCTAAATCACCTGCTAACCAGATTTAATCAAAACGCGATACGAGTAAAAATAGCTTGGGTGGGTTACGGCGAATATTAACTTGAAAAATTGGTTTTCTGCTGCTAACAGCTAACCCACTGCTTCTGAAGCGATCTCGCGAAGGCGAGTGCTGCCGCACCGCTACTCGTTGGCGATCCACTCAATAAGAATTGCTGCATTGCTATCAACTTGCCTTGCTCTGGGGAGATAAGAGGGTATAAAGTTTTTCCATGGATTTATAGCTCAGTGACCCAAAAAACCAACACAACAAAACCGTAAGACAACTAGCGATCGCTACCCTTGAAGATGTTCGTCGCCAGATGGTTCGATTTCTATCAGAGATAATTTCTGATTGACTGTACTCTTAAAAAATAGCTCTCCAGACTGTTCCCCACCAAGGTCAATACTGCCAAATAGTTGTTGAGTTGCCGGATCGAAGTTGAATTCAAAGTAATTTCCTTGACTTTTGCCATCAACTACATTTTCGTATTGGTGAATGGGTTCGCCAGAAGGAGCATAAAAGGTAACTGTTAGAGACTTTAGGTTATTTGTTTGACCAGCTCCTTTTTCAGAAATAATCTTTGTGGCTGTTGTCTCGTCATAGCTAAACGTTCCCCTGACTGAATATCCTGTCGAACCAGTCCATTGAAAATCCCGGGTCACAGCTTCTGCTGGGGTCATGAAAATCGCTCCACTTGCTAAAGCGAGCGAGATAAGGATTAGTAGGTTAATCAGGAGATTTTGGAGCGGCATCGCGTCTATCTTATAAAGTAGCCTCTTCTTACATGAAAGATTGTTATCAATAAGCTCGATTCGTTGAAAAAGCTATGCTTCAACTGCTTTATAAAACTAATAACCCAAGTTGCGGGTTATGAAGGTCAACAGAGCAAGCTGAAAAATAGGCACAACAAGCTAAACCGAGAGAAGCAAAGCGATCGCCCATATTGCTGGCTGCGCCAAGGAAAGGAGTTGATAACTGATAACTGTTTTAGCTGACTGCCCTTGAAAGGTATAGCTACATTAGCAAGTAGCACAAACCGAAGTGGACGCATCAGGTTGAGTCCGACCAAAAGTGTCAGTATCATCTAAAACTGTATAAATTTCCCAAGGAGCGTTATCGGGGTCAGTGACCCAAACCTTATCTTGTACTGCATAACAGCAGGAAACTTGATTTTCGGTTTCGGTTTTTAGAGCGACTTCTTGCAAGCGATGCTCTGCCGCAGCAACTTCTGCTGAAGTTTCTACTTCAACTCCTAGATGATTGAGTGTTCCTGCTTGGGCAGCATTCTCAATCAGCACTAATTTTAATGGCGGTTCTGTTACGGCAAAATTAGCATAGCCAGGACGACGTTTAGCGGGTTCAACCCCAAACAGTTGACTGTAGAAAGCAACTGAATCATCGATCTTACTGACATTAATGGCAAGCTGAATACGCGACATAATTAAACCTCCTGAAGGGTTTTCTAAGAAACAACCGAGGTTATATCCTCTTTAACCTCATAGACGGAGGACGAGGTGAAAAGACGCATTTCTCAGCAGCTAGATCGACAACTGTTCGATTTGATTTCATAATCGACGAGATTGCCCCGAACATCTAATTCGTAATGGCAGCATTCATGGAACTTTTCTTTAAGCATACTTCGACCTCGCTGTACCCTCGATTTGACTGCCGAATGAGATAAACCCAGCTCCTGTGCTAGTATCTTCTGGGATTTACCTTGTAAATCTACTGCCAATAAAGCTTCTCGATATTTATCTGGAAGCCGATCGAGGAAAGGTCGAATGCAGTCGCTCAACTCTCGTCGAACTTGTTCGTACTGTTCTGGTTCCTCATCTGTCAACACTGCTCCTTTGACCATGTCCTGGCGCGAAGTCTCTGCACGGGATTGGCGATAGTAATCGATTAGGGTATTGCGGGCGATCCTAAACAGCCACGAAAGCAATTTTTCTGGTTTCTCGACGGTGTTGAGATGTTGGTAAGTTTTGATTAAAATCTCTTGAAGCAAGTCATCAGCATCTTCCCGATTATTTACTCTCGATTGTAAGAACTGTCGAAGGCGATCGCGCAGCGCCTCGCCTTCAGCGAGACCGCCGTATTCTTGCCAAAGTTGTTTAAATTCCATACCTCATTACCTTAATCAGTCACTAGTTATCAGTACTCGATAATCAATTACCAGTTATTTTTAAAATTCTCAAACATTTTTGAGGATAATTACAATGAATGCGATCGCCTTCAGTGCTTCCAATTTACTTTCTTGTTGCTTCAACAAAAAAGCAAGGGAATTTTGTATCATGACTACTGCGTCTTAATGATGCAAAACTGAGTTGAGTCACCAATGCTGAGATTATTATTTCTGTCTACCCCTGTTGGTCCTCTCGGTTCGGGGCAAGGAGGTGGCGTAGAGTTAACCGTACAAAACGTTGCTCAAGAGATGGTGCGGCGCAGGCATGAGTTAGAAGTAGTTGCTCCTGTCGGTTCGAGGCTGACCAATATTCCTATCAGAGAAATAGAAGGTAACTTGCAAATTGCGGTACAAACTCAAGAACGAAATACACCTATCTGTTTGCCAGCTAATTCTGTTCTGGGTAATATGTGGACATATGCCCGTCAAAGGCGATCGCACTACGATCTGATCGTTAATTTCGCTTTCGATTGGTTGCCTTTTTATTTAACTCCTTTTTTCGACCTTCCCATCGCTCATTTTATTAGTATGGGTTCGATGACGATCGCCCTAGACCAGATTATGACCCAGGTAGCCCAGCAATATCCCGGCACAGTCGGCGTTTATACTCGCCCTCAAGCAGGTACTTTTCCTTTTGGAGATTGCTGTAATATTTTAGGTAGCGGCATCGACCTCTCATTGTATGAATTTTGTGCCGAACCGGAGCAAAGCTTGGCTTGGTTGGGTCGTATCGCTCCCGAAAAAGCCTTGGAAGATGCAGTTGCTGCTGCCGACATTACGGGCATACCTTTAAAAATCTTTGGCAAAATGCAGGAGCGGGACTACTGGGACAAAATTTGTCGAGATTTTCCCGCAGCACCGATAGAATACGCGGGTTTTTTGCCTACAAGAGAGTTACAACAACAATTGCGTCAATGTCGCGCTTTACTGATGACTCCCCGTTGGGTAGAAGCTTTTGGTAATGTGGCTATCGAAGCTTTAGCTTGTGGCGTGCCCGTCATTGCCTATCGTCGCGGGGGACCAGCAGAAATAGTTAGAGATGGGGAAACTGGATTTTTAGTCGAACCAAATAGTGTAACTGCATTGGTGGAAGCAATTAAACGCATCGACGAGATAAACCGCGATAGCTGTCGCCAACAAGCAGAAACCGAATATTCTCTCGAAGCTTTGGGCGATCGCTTTGAATCTTGGTTTATGGATATTATGCGCTCGAGGAACGAGAAAGTGTTACATTTGTAACATGGCAAATTCGAGGTTACAACAACTGATTGTTTACATGCGTCCCCACTGGCGCATGGTTCTTTTAGGTATCGTTGCGCTGTTACTTGTCAATGGACTGGGAGTCTATATTCCCCTTTTAATCCGCGATAGCATCGACGAGTTGGCAGTAGAGTTTAATTTTGCTCAGTTATGGCGTTACGTCTTACTACTGTTTATTCTTGCTTCCGTAATGTGGGGAATTAGAATGCTGTCGCGCATCTCTCTGTTTGGTGTGGGACGGCAGGTAGAGTTTGACCTCAAACAGCGCATTTTTCAGCATTTACTCATTCTAGAACCTTCTTATTTTGCCAACAATACTTCTGGGGATTTGATGAATCGCGCAACGAGCGATGTAGACAACATTCGTCGCTTGTTAGGGTTTGCCGTACTGAGTTTAATTAATACAATTTTTGCTTATGCACTAACTCTACCAGCCATGCTTGCCATCGATATTCCCCTAACTTTAATGGCAATTGCAGTTTATCCCCTGATGCTGATTACAGTGCAATTATTCAGTGGCAAATTGGGGACTCAGCAACGGGAGGTACAAGAAAGGCTCTCTCAATTGAGCGAGTTGATTCAAGAAGATATGAGCGGCATGGCTTTGATTAAGATATACGCTCAGGAAGCTCAAGAACGGTTAGCATTTCGCCAGAAAAACCAAAAGTTACTGCAAGCCAATCTGAAATTAGCCAGAACCAGAAACCTGCTCTTTCCTCTAGTAGAAGCAATTTCCTACGTCAGTTTATTAATTTTGTTGTGGCTGGGTACTGGAGCGATCGCGCGCGGGACAATTACAGTAGGAGATTTTGTCGCCTTAATTTTGTTTGTGGAACGACTAGTTTTTCCTACGGCTTTACTCGGATTTACCATTACTGCCTATCAAAGAGGCGAAGTCAGTATCGATCGCGTCGAAGCAATTCTCAACGCGCAACCAAACATTCAAGACGCTCCCGAAGCGATCGCTTTACCTAAAGAACAAGTACAAGGAAAACTAACCGCCCGTCAACTCACCTACACCTACCCCGGCACCAAAATTCCTGCTTTATACAAGATCGATTTCACGATTAAACCGGGAGAAACAGTAGCTATAGTCGGTCCGATTGGTTCGGGTAAATCTACTTTAGCCAATGCAATCCCTCGCTTATTAAATATAGAACCAGGACAACTGTTTCTTGACGGATACGATATTACTAAGTTGCAACTCAAAGATTTGCGAAGGGCGATCGCTTACGTACCTCAAGATAGTTTTCTTTTTAGCACGACCATTAAAAATAATATTCGCTACGGCGAGCCTTTAAGTGAAACTGCAGAAATTGAATATGCTGCCAAGAAAGCTCAAATTCACTCAGAAATTCTTAATTTTCCCCATCAATATAAAACTTTAGTAGGAGAAAGAGGAATTACTCTCTCTGGCGGGCAGCGTCAGCGTGCTGCTCTAGCTAGAGCCCTATTAGTCAATGCGCCAGTATTAATTCTCGACGATGCACTTTCGAGCGTAGATAATCAAACGGCAACGCAGATTTTAAGCAATCTTTCTACAGAAAGACAACGCAAGACTGTTATTTTTATTTCTCATCAATTATCGGCTGCAGCTACTGCCGATCGCATTTTCGTCATGGATCGTGGAGAAATAGTCCAAAGTGGCACTCATGAGGGGTTAGTGCAGGAATCGGGTTTATATCAGTCTCTCTGGCAACAGCATCAATTGAAAGAAATATTGCATTGACACTCACCCCGAATCGCGCAGGGGTGATTCTTGGTTCAACGACTCAACTTATCCTGGCAGGTATTGCCACCAACCAACACAGAGGTCGAATCTCCCCAAGCGTTTAGGTGAGGGGCTGTCACCCGAACCAAGTTCAGGTGCTTGAAAGATAATACTTTGGACAATCCACGGTATTAGCTTTAATTCCCCGATATTTTTCCCATCGGTGAAAGTTATTCTGTTGGTGTCTCGATTCAACTTCCAGCCTGACTTTTTAAATTCAACTGAACGAGTGCGTTTGGAGTATTGGGGATATCCCTTTTTACAATGCAATGACCCACAGTCTATCAACGATAATAAAAGCCCACACTATAATGACGTAAAGAATGAGTATTTAAGATGGGATTATGTCACAGTAGTCCATATTCGCCTGTAAAGTTGATAAAGATAACGTAAATTTGGTTTTACCTAATACTTGAGGATGGAGGATGGAACTAGAATATCCTGAAGACTTAAAATATCTGGACACCCATGAATATGTCCGTTTAGAAGGGGAAATTGCGACAATAGGCATCAGTGCCTTTGCCATCGATCAGCTTGGCGACCTTGTTTTTCTTGAATTGCCAGAAATAGGGGATGCTGTAAAAGTGGGAGAAAGTTTTGGGACGATTGAATCTGTCAAAGCAGTTGAGGATTTATATCCTCCGGTTTCGGGGACAGTAATAGAACGCAACGAAGTGATGATTGAATCTCCTGAAGCGATCGCCGAAGACCCCTACGGCGAAGGCTGGTTGCTCAAAGTTCGTGTGGACAATCCCGATGATGAACTAGCCGATGCTCTGTCTGCTGCTGAGTACCGCGCTCAAGCGGAAGGAAATGAGTAGCTACATTGAACAGTAACCAGGTTTTAGGTATTAGGTTTTTAGGCATTAATTAAATAATCATTTCCTTACCACCTAACATCTAATAATCGATCGCTGGTGACTGGTAACTGAAAAAGCCTATTACCAAAAAAACCAAGATTTATCGAAATTTGCTAAGGTTTGTTACAACATAATCAACCCAGAAGTGGTAGCGTCAAAAGCAATATTCTTGATGCTCCACTATTTTTCTACTTAGTGACTTCTTATGCTTAATTTAGATTTCATTATTAATCAACAGGGTAATCAAAAACAAACAGATACTTTAACAAAGCAAGATTTTTATACCCATGACTCTTTTGTCGCCAGACATATCGGTCCTAGTCGAGAAGAAATCGAGCAAATGCTCGAAATACTCGATTTGGATAGCTTGGAGCAACTAATCGATCGCGCTGTCCCGCCAACTATTCGCCTCGACCGCTCGTTACAATTACCCGAAGCTCTAAGCGAATATGCAGCTTTAGCACAATTAAAAGCGATCGCCTCGAAAAATAAAGTCTATCGCTCTTTCATTGGCATGGGATACTACAATTGTATTACTCCTCCGGTAATTCAGCGCAATATTTTAGAAAATCCTGGCTGGTATACTGCTTATACTCCCTATCAAGCAGAAATTGCCCAAGGAAGGCTAGAAGCATTATTAAACTTTCAAACTGCGATTATAGACTTAACTGGTTTGGAAATTGCTAACGCTTCACTTCTTGATGAAGGCACGGCTGCTGCCGAAGCAATGAGCATGAGTTACGGCTTATCCAAAGCTAAAGCAAATGCTTTCTTTGTCTCCAGTGCTTGCCATCCCCAAACGATTGAAGTAGTTAAAACCAGAGCTAATCCTCTGGGAATCGAAATTATTATCGGCGATCATCGTAAATTTGACTTCTCTACACCTATTTTTGGTGCATTACTGCAATATCCGGCTACTGACGGCACGATTTATGATTACCGAGAATTTATCGACAAAGTTCATAGAGAACAAGCCTTGGTTACGGTAGCAGCGGATATTCTCAGTCTCGCTCTCCTGAAACCTCCTGGAGAATTCGGGGCTGATATTGCTGTAGGTAGTACTCAAAGATTTGGCGTTCCCCTAGGCTATGGAGGACCCCATGCAGCTTACTTTGCTACCAAAGAACAGTATAAACGGCAAGTGCCCGGACGTATTGTCGGCGTTTCTAAAGATGTTAATGGTAAACCAGCTCTTCGTTTAGCTCTGCAAACCCGGGAACAACATATCCGCAGGGAGAAAGCAACTAGTAATATCTGTACCGCTCAGGTGTTATTGGCAGTCATGGCTTCCACATACGCAATCTATCACGGAGCTGAAGGAATTAAACGGATAGCCACGAGGATACACCAGTTAACTGTAACTCTGGCAGAGGGATTGAAACTATTGGGATATCGTATTGGTTCGGAACCTTTCTTCGATACCTTGCGGGTAGAAATTGAGAATAATAATGCAGAAGCTGTTGTGGAAGTAGCTGCCACTGAGGGTATTAATATCAGACTTTTAGACAAAGATGCTGTTGGTATCTCCCTAGACGAAACTACCACCGAACGAGATTTAATCGATTTGTGGCGCATTTTCGCAGGCAAAAATGAATTACCCTTTATTCCTGAAGAATTGAGCGGTGTGGCAGCACCCGCAAAGCGGGAGCGCCCGTCTCTACCAGAAGCTTTTACCCGTACTAGCAGTTATCTTAGGGATTCCGTTTTCAACCGCTATCATTCGGAAACTGAATTACTGCGTTACCTGCATCGGCTAGAAACCAGGGATTTATCTCTTACTACTTCGATGATACCCTTAGGTTCTTGTACGATGAAGTTGAATGCTACAGCAGAGATGTTCCCCCTCACTTGGGCAGAGTTTGGCAACATTCATCCCTTTGCTCCCTTATCTCAAACTGAAGGCTATCAACTACTATTTGCTCAACTCGAAGAATGGTTGGCAGAAATCACTGGTTTTGCTAGCATCTCTCTCCAACCCAATGCTGGTTCTCAAGGAGAATACGCCGGACTTCAAGTAATTCGCCAGTATCACATAGATCGAGGGGAAGGGCATCGTCAAATTTGTCTCATTCCCGAATCTGCCCACGGAACCAACCCTGCCAGTGCAGTGATGTGCGGTATGAAAGTAGTATCGGTTAAATGCGATCGCGAAGGCAATATCGATCTCGAAGATCTACAAGCAAAAGCAGAGAAGCATGGCAACAAGCTAGCCGCATTGATGGTAACCTATCCCTCTACTCACGGCGTATTTGAACAAGATATTAAAGAAATTTGCGCCATTATCCACGAACACGGCGGACAGGTGTACCTGGATGGAGCAAATATGAACGCCCAAGTAGGATTGTGTCGTCCGGGCGATTTTGGAGCGGATGTCTGCCATCTTAACTTACACAAAACCTTTTGCATTCCTCACGGTGGCGGCGGTCCCGGTATGGGTCCGATTGGTGTAGCTTCTCACTTAATACCGTATCTACCAGCAATCTCCATTCCCAATCATAATCCCAAATCCATCGGTGCTATCTCTGCTGCCCCTTGGGGTAGTGCAAGTATACTGACTATCTCTTGGATGTATATTGCCATGATGGGGGCTAAGGGTTTGACCGAGGCAACGAAAGTAGCGATCCTCAATGCCAATTATATAGCCAAGCGTCTCGAACCTTACTATCCGGTTTTATTTAAAGGTAAATCTGGGTTAGTTGCCCACGAATGTATCATCGATTTACGTCCTCTCAAAAAACGAGCTGGAGTTGAAGTGGAAGATGTTGCCAAACGGCTGATGGACTATGGTTTCCATGCACCAACAGTTTCTTGGCCCGTCATCGGCACCATCATGATCGAACCAACAGAAAGCGAGTCTAGAGAAGAACTAGACCGTTTCTGCGATGCCATGATTTCTATTTACCGCGAGACAGAAGCCATTGCCGAAGGCAAAATCGATCCCCACGATAATCCTCTCAAAAATGCTCCCCATACGGCAGAATCTTTGATTTGCGGCGAGTGGAATCACCCTTATTCTCGCGAAGAAGCGGCATATCCCGCCCCTTGGACAAAAGAATATAAGTTCTGGCCTGCTATAGGAAGAATTGACAATGCCTATGGCGATCGCCATTTAGTTTGTTCTTGTGCTGGGATGTTTTTCTAAAAAAACTGGCAATATCTGGCAGGGACATTCAATATTTTCAACCTATGACTCCTGTTCATCTAATCTAAATTGGGAATTCAGCTAAAAAAAATTAACCTGCCAGGCTGCCAATCATTGGCGAAGTCGAAGCAAGTTTTATTGCCGACCTTGCCCGAACAAATTTCGGAAGGTTCGTGCAAGGAGACGGAAGGCATGGGGACTTGCGCATCTTTTCAAGGCGGAGTCCCTTCGGCCAAAAACCCAGTCGTTCAACTTATCAAAATGGCTTTTCGTGCATCAAAAAATTATTAAAAGATTTAAATTTGTTTTTATATTATATGTATTATTTAAGTTTAAAAATATCATAGAATACTCATGTGAATCCTAATCTATAAATTACTTTCCCTTTCAAAAAAGATTTAAATTTAAACATGTTTCTAATTTGTCTACGTCGAGTGTAAAAGTATAACATAATACTTATGTAAATCATAATATATAATCTATCTCTAAAATATCTGCTAGTTATCTCTAAAATATCTGCTAGTTATCTCTAAAATACTTGCTAGTTTTAAATGGGTTCGAATTAGAAATTATTTTCAAATCGATCAATCGATCAATTGGGTACAGAAAATAATATAATATTAATAATATTATGTGCAAGCCGAAATTCATCAATCGAAACAAGTATTGTCAATTATTTGTTGATTAAACTTGTCGGTTAATAAGGAGGGGAAAGTTTAAATTTTTATGAAGCAAGAGTTGTAGCCTAAAAAAAAACAACTAGAATACCGATCGGGTTAGATTGGGTTAGATATAGCTTTGAAGACTTCTCCATTCTATTTTTAGACAACTTTGTTTGAACCGATAAACCTAATAATAGTAGTTCAAGGAAAACTGTTTACTCGCCGACTGTTTAAGAAGACACCAAGAGTGCACTTGAGCAGTTAGAGAAAAAGAGGATAATAATTTACCCTACCTTTTTTTCCGGTGTCAATTAGATAGTTAAAAATAATTTTCTACTAAGACAAAAATATAAAAATGCTTTTTAAAAAAGAAAAAGGTATATAGAGACCCAGTATAGCATAACACATTCAAAAAGCATTTGTCAAATAGCTGCTTGCAATTTTTAACAAAATAGATGATGATTAATCGAAAACTTTGCCAAAAAATAGTAAGAGTGAGAAATCGGCATCTTTTTATTATTGATGCCATTGTTTTTGGTCTTACGCCCATTTTAGCTCTCTATATTCGGTTAGATGGCTCTGTCGCTTTTGAAGAGTATCCGGGTCTGGGAGAGGCAATTATCCTGTTTGTAATAGTTAAATTTACTCTTCTTGGCAAGTTTCGTTTTTATCAGCACTACTGGCAATATGCTAGTATTGATGAATTGTTAAAAACAACTGGATTGATAGGAGCTGCCACTCTCCTACAAACTGGATTATTTGGTCTTTTATATTTTTTAAATATTTTTACAATAGATACCCTTCCCCGCTCGCTTCCAGTGCTTGATGGCTTACTCAGTTTAATTTTAGTTGGGGGTATTCGCTTCAGTGTTCGAGTGTTTGAAAGAGTTGACCAACGATCTAAAAAGTTTCATCGGCGCGGTGCGGCAGTACCCGCAAAGCGGGCTCGCGTCTTGGTAGTTGGTGCGGGCAATGCTGGTGTTTCTTTAGTGCAAGAAATGCGACGCAATCCACATCTGGGACTTTATCCCGTCGCCTTTGTTGACGACGATCCCAAAAAACTTAAAATGCACATTTGCAGACTGCCCGTGGTGGGTAATCGACATCAAATCCCTGCCTTGGTTAACTCTCTTAATATCCGCAGTGTGATTATTGCTATGCCTACAGCTCCCGGGTCAGTCATTCGAGAAATTGTAGATATTTGTCAAGCCAACGAAATTAAGACGAGCACTATACCAGGAATCCACGAAATCCTCAATGGTCACGTACGCATAGGAAGTATAAGAGATGTAAAAATTGAAGACCTTCTCAGGCGAGAGCCAATCCAAACTGATATCCAGAAAGTCTTTGAACTTCTGATGGGCAAGAAAGTACTAATTACTGGGGCAGGAGGATCGATTGGCAGCGAACTGTGTCGCCAAACACTAAAAGCCTGGCCCGCTGAGATGATCCTTTTAGGACACGGGGAAAATTCGGTGTTCAACATCGAGCAAGAACTTAAACAAACTTTGCATACTCTCAAAAATGAGAGTAAAGCTCACCGACCGCTACCTCGTTTAACTACTTTCATTGCCGACTTGCGATTTCCAGCTCGATTAGAACATGCTTTTGAGCAATATAAGCCTGACATTATTTTCCATGCTGCGGCTCACAAACACGTACCCCTTATGGAGTTAAATTCTCCAGAGTCAATTAGTAATAACGTACAGGGGACAAAAAATTTGCTGGAACTGTCGCTAAAATATAGTGTCGAACAATTTGTGATGATCTCGACAGACAAAGCAGTCAATCCCACAAGTGTAATGGGAGCCAGTAAGCGAGTTGCCGAGATGTTGGTGCTTAGAACTGCTCAAATTAGTGGCAAGCCTTTTACGGTAGTTCGTTTTGGTAACGTGCTTGGTAGTCGGGGCAGTGTTATCCCTACTTTTAGAAAACAAATTATGGCAGGGGGTCCGGTAACTGTTACTCATCCCGAAATGTGTCGTTATTTCATGACAATTCCGGAAGCAGTGCAATTAGTTTTGCAAGCCGCGGCGATCGCTCGTGGAGGTGAAATCTTTATGCTTAATATGGGACAACCTGTCAAAATTGTCGACTTGGCAAAGGATTTAATTCGCCTTTCAGGATACGAGATAGGTAAGGATATTGAAATTGTTTTCACCGGACTGCGACCGGGAGAAAAATTGCGTGAAGAACTATTGATACCGGGCGAGCAATACGAACCAACCGAACACGAAACAATTTTGGCGGTAAAAAATGCTGGGAGCGCGATTCCCAAAAATCTTGACTGGGAGGTAGAAGTTCTTTGTCAAGCAGCGGCTAAAAATGACTCTAATTTAATCACCTTTTTGCTAAAGCAACTGGTGTCGGGATATACCCCTCAATTAATCGATAAGCATGCTAGTGTTCGAGCCAAACAAGTAGATTCTTCCCTTTCTATCGAAGCTGGAGCAATAAGCAGCCAAATCACGATGCTCGAAAAAGTTCTTCTTCAGGATTGTGATCTAGCAAAGCGGGCGACTGGGGAGATAACTCAGCTCAAAGCAGAAGACTTGCAGCAAGCTTTAGACAACCAAGAGTTTCGGCTTTATTATCAGCCAATAGTACGATTAGAGACTGGTCAATTAGAAGGTTTTGAGGCACTTTTACGCTGGCAGCAATCCGAGTCAGAAATAATTTCTCCAGTAAAATTTATGCCAGTTGCTGAAGAAACAGGTTTAATTATTCCTATTGGTTGGTGGATACTCGACGAGGTTTGTTGTCAACTGCGTACTTGGCACCAATCTTCTTCGATTATCACCGTCAATCTTTCTGGAAGACAACTTTTACACCCCGATTTAGTCAAGCAGATTGAGCAAATACTCAGAAAAAATCAGATTAATGGCGATCGCTTGAGACTGGAAATTGCCGAAAGCATTGTTAGAGAAAATACCGATTTGGCTCTTGCCGTGTTGTCGCAGCTTAAAGCTTTGGGCGTTCGATTGCAAATTGACAATTTTGGTAGAAGTCTTTCAGTCTATAATTTTTCAGATAGTTTTTCAAATTTGTTATCCGAACAATTTGACAGATTAAAAATTGACCGCTTACTCGTAAGCCGAATAGACAATGACTTTGAAAGCCTCGAAATTGTCCAAAATATTACTATGGGCGCTTGCGATGCTGGTGTAGAGTTAATTGCAGCTGGAGTAGAAACACCAGAACAACTCGCTCGCCTTAAAACACTGCAATGCAAGTATGGACAGGGCTACTTTTTTTCTAAACCCTTAGAAAAAGGCTCCGCCCAAAAGTTAATTGACTCAAAATGTAGCTGTGAGGAAGGCAGCTAGTAATAGCAATTAAAAAAATTAACATCGATTAAAACAATCGTGCTTTAAAAAGTTCTCGATGTTTGGAAAAAACTGACACGCAGTTATATCAATCGCCAAATTTTTGGTGCTGCTGCCATAGTTGGCTTATTGACTGCCTTGGTAAGGAGCTGATGCCGCCACGAACATCATGATAATTGTAGGTAAAGAAAATTACTTATCACATGCTCATTAAACAGAAAGCTAAAACTTTACTAAATACTTTTCCCCCTGCCAGAGTCGCTAAATGTATCGTAGATGATTCTATCCAGGGTCTGCGTCTGTCTCTCGGACAGATTGATACAAATTGTGGCTCAACTCACTCGACTCGTTCCACAGCAGAATCAGTTGCTTACATAGAAGAAGTTTTTACTGATTATAAGAAATATGGAAATATAGAAAAATTTTTTGGAGTAGCAGCCGAGATCGGACCTGGTGACAATGCAGGTGTGGCATTGCTGATGAGACAGGATGGTTGTACTCAAGTAGACTTAATTGACCGCTATTTTAGCGCTCGCAACTCTCAACAGCAGAGCAAAATCTATGAGGCTCTTGCACGGAGATATGAACTCGATCGTTTGCATACTAAGGATTACTGGGATGAACAAGCCTTAGCAAATATTTCTTGGAAAATTGGTCAGGCGGCTGAAAAATATTTCGAGCGATGTGCTCGTGAGCGAGGTCAAGTTTACGATTTCATTGTGTCTCGTGCTGTTCTCGAGCATCTCTACGATCCACTAGAGACCTTACATCAGATGGTAGCCTGCCTCAAACCAGGGGGTCGAATGCTCCATAAAATTGATTTCCGCGATCATGGCATGTTTACCCCAACCCATCACGAGCTACTTTTTTTACAAATTCCTGACTTCATCTATCCTTTAATGGTGCGAAATTCTGGGAGACCAAATCGCATCCTCGTGCATCGTTATCGAGATGTCTTAGAGTCAATTAAGAAAAGTGGATTAATTGATTACTCTATATTGATAACGAATTTAGTGAATGTTGGCGAAATTCTTCCCCACCAAGTCTTTACAGATATTGACATAGATAAGCGACGTAAGGCTATTAATTTTGTCGAAAAGCATCGCAGAAAGCTTGCTGGAGAATTCCTTCATGTAGACAGTCAAGATCTAGCCATAGCTGGAATTTTTTTGATAGTAACTAAAAAAAGTTGAATAGATAATGACTTTGGCTCGAAAATATAGCTGTGAGGAAGGCAGCTAGTAATAACAATTAAATAAAATTAACATCAATTTAAAAAGTCGTGTTTAAGAAAGTTCTCGAGGCTTGGAAAAAACTGACAAGCGGTTCTATCAATCGCCAAATTTTTGGTGCTGCTGCCATAGTTGGCTTATTGACTGCCTCGATCAAAGTGGTAACTGTAGCTAAAGAATTGATAGTTGCTTGGAGGTTTGGCACTGGCGACGAGCTAGATGCGTTTTTAATTGCTTTAGTCGTTCCTAGTTTGATCATTAATGTAGTAGCTGGATCCTTCAATGTTGCTCTGATTCCTACCTATGTTCGGGTACGAGAGCAACAAGGTATCAAAGCGTCTCAAAGACTCTTGTCTGGAGTAATGGTTTGGAGCTTGGGTTTGTTAGTAATCACAACTATAGCGATGATGGCTGCTGCCCCCTTGTACCTGCCCCTAATTGCGTCAGGGTTCGATCCCCAAAAGTTAAATTTGACATTACATCTACTTTGGGCGATCGCACCTATTGTTTTGCTCTCAGGAATTCTCAGTATTTGGAGTGCTGTTTTGAATGCAGGAGAGCGCTTTGCGCTGGCTGCCGTATCTCCTATAGTGACTCCAGCTATTACTATTTTACTGCTTTTCGGTTTTAGAGCTTTGGGTATTTTTGCCTTAGCGGCAGGTTTAGTCTGCGGTTCGATCGTAGAAATGTTTATTTTAGGATTAGCACTCTATCGGCAAAATATTCCATTACGTCCCAAATGGTATAAGTTTGATGCTAATTTACGTCAGGTTGCCGGTCAGTATGCTCCAATAATGACCGGAGCTTTTTTAATGTGTAGTACAAATCTAGTCGATCAATCTATGGCAGCTATGTTAATGCCAGGAAGCGTAGCTGCATTAGGCTATGCTAACCGAGTTATTTTTCTACCTCTAACCCTAAGTACCACAGCATTAGGCACTGCCGTCATCCCTTATTTTTCTAAGATGGTTGCCCGGGAAGATTGGCTAAATGTACGTCATACTCTTATGGGTTATTTAAAACTCATTTTTGCCTTGACTATTACTTTAACGATCTTTTTTATTTTAGGGTCTGAATTAATAGTTAAATTACTCTTTCAACGAGGCTCTTTTACAGCTAGTGATACTCAATTAGTAGCTCAAATTATAAATTTTTATGCCTTGCAAATCCCTTTTTATGTCAGCTCGATTTTTGTAGTCAGGCTGATTAACTCTTTGGGAATTAATTACCTTTTGGCATGGGGTTCTGGATTAAATCTAATCTTTAATATTATAGGTAATTACGTATTTATGATTTATTTTGGAGTTAAAGGAATTGCTTTGTCTACAAGTTTTGTGTATTTATTTTCATTCAGTTTTTTATTTTTTTTCTTGAGCAAGCATTTAAAAATATTCGTTGCAGATTGATTAAATAATAACAATGAAATAATGAAATTAACCTTAATCATTTTTTCCTTCTCCTCTGGTGGAGCAGAACGAGTGATGTCGATTATGGCAAATTACTGGACAGCGAAAGGATGGAAAATTACTTTGTTATCCTTTGTTGACAGGAGAATACCTCCATTTTACGATCTCGATTCCCGCATTGATTATATTCCTTTAGGCATAGCGGCGGAGTCTCCTAACCCAATTATTGCCATCTGGAACAATTGGAAGCGCATCCGAAGACTGCGAACTGCAATCGATGAGAGTAAGCCTGATGCTGCGATCAGTTTCCTGTCTACAACGAATGCGATCGCTTTACTGGCTACTCGAGGTTTGAAAATACCAACGATCGTGTCGGAGCGTACCGATCCGACGAGGTATTTTATCGGTAAGATTTGGGAACAACTACGACAATGGACTTATTTATTTGCAGATCGAATTGTCGTTCAAACTAGAAGAACACTGGATTATTTCCCCTCTCAGCTACAAGCTCGTGCCTGTATTATTCCTAACCCGGTTTTAGAGCCACCAAGGGCAAACAATTCATCGGACAAGATAATAGGCGATCGCTCGCTCATTGCTATGGGGCGTTTAGAGTATCAGAAAGGTTTCGATCTGCTGCTACAAGCTTTTGCCAAACTGAAAGATCGTTATCCTGAATGGACATTGACGATTTTGGGAGAAGGAACATTACGCCAGGAGCTGGAATCTTTGTGCAACCAACTGGAACTAACGGATCGCGTTCATCTGCTCGGACGAAGGAAAAATCCCTATAAATTTTTGAAGCAGGCGAAGCTTTTTGTGATGTCTTCCCGCTTTGAAGGTTTTCCCAATGCACTTTGCGAAGCTATGGCTTGCGGACTTCCAGTCATTTCTACCGATTGTCCCACTGGACCAAGGGAAATCATTCGCAATGGTGTAGATGGGATTTTAGTGCCGAATGAGGATGTGTCGGCATTAGCGGCAGTTATGGAACGCTTGATGTCTGATGAGGCAGAGAGAAAACGTTTAGCTACCCGTGCGCCAGAGGTGACCGAAAGGTTCAGCTTAGAAAAGGTAATGGGAATGTGGGAAGAATTATTGGACCAAGTTGTTAAGAAAAAGTTCTTTAATTGAAGCCTTAATAAGATAAGTAATAAGGACTAAATATTCGTGTGTGGTATAGTTGGCTTCCTTTCCTCTTTTAGTCAAACCTCAATGGGTGAACTCCAGGCTACGATTGGGCGAATGAGTGATACTTTAATCCATCGAGGTCCTGATGATAGGGGAGTTTGGATAGACCTAGAGGCAGGAATTGCTTTAGGTCATCGACGGCTGGCAATTGTAGACCTTTCGCCAGAAGGACATCAGCCAATGATATCCGCAGATGGTCGCTATGTAATTGCGTTCAACGGTGAGATTTACAACTTTTTAGAGCTACGGTCTCAACTGAAAGCTTTCGGTCATCATTTTCGAGGTCATTCCGATACCGAAGTCATGCTAGAGAGCTTTAGTCAATGGGGACTAGAGCAGGCGATTGAGTACTTCAATGGCATGTTTGCCTTTGCCCTATGGGATCGCCAAGAACGAGTCTTGCATTTAGGGCGCGATCGCTTGGGAGAAAAACCTCTTTATTACGGATGGATAGGTAACACTTTTTTATTTGGCTCCGAATTAAAATCCCTGAAAGCCCATCCTGATTTTCAGGCAGAAATTAACCGGAATGCTTTGGCACTATTTTTTCGTTTTGGCTACATTCCTGCACCTCATTCAATTTACCAAGGCATCTATAAATTACCACCAGGAACAATTTTAACTTGGCGAGGTGATGCCAATCGTCCAGAGCCAGTTTCCTATTGGTCTGCTAAAACAGTTGCAGAATTGGGAGCTGCCAACCCTTTCATTGGTTCTAAACAGGAAGCTCTTTTACAGTTGGAAACACTACTCAAAGATGCAGTGGGATTACGAATGGTTGCCGATGTCCCCTTGGGTGCCTTTTTGTCAGGAGGGATTGACTCATCTACAGTAGTAGCTCTAATGCAGGCTCAAAGTAGCCAACCAGTCAAAACGTTTACTATTGGTTTTTATGAAGATGGTTACAATGAAGCACAGCACGCCAAAGCTGTAGCACAGCATTTAGGCACAGACCACACGGAACTTTATGTAACCCCAGAAGAGGCTCTTTCTGCCATTCCCAAGTTACCGGTTCTCTATGACGAACCCTTCGCCGATTCCTCTCAGATTCCTACTTTATTGCTATCTCAGCTGACTAGACAGCATGTCACAGTTAGTCTTTCCGGCGACGGTGGCGACGAACTGTTTGCTGGATATAATCGCTATTTCTCGGGAAACCGTATTTGGCAGCAGCTCGGTTGGATGCCCCGACCGCTACGCCAAGCTGCTGCGCGTACCTTAACTAGCTTATCGTCTCAAACTTGGGATCGGGGTTTGACTCATTTTGCAGCCTTACTGCCAGCTAAACTCAAACAGCCTACCCCAGGCACTCAATTACACCTACTCGCCGATTTTTTGGCAGCTCCAAATTTTGAAGCCTTGTATCAATATTTAGTCTCTGACTGGAAAAAACCAGAAGCCTTAGTAATAGGGGGCTCAGAGCCGATTACTGCTTTCAGCGATCGCCAACGGTGGGCACAATTACCGCGTTTGACCCAGCGTATGATGTACCTCGATACGGTAACTTACTTACCGGATGATATTCTAGTCAAAGTAGACAGAGCCAGTATGGGCGTGAAGTTGGAAGCTCGAGTACCATTTTTAGATCGCCGAGTAGTAGAATTTGCTTGGCGACTGCCACTGTCGATGAAAATTCATAAATTTCAAGGTAAGCATTTATTACGCCAGGTTTTGTATAAATATGTGTCTAAAGACGCGATCGAACGCCCCAAGAAGGGGTTTAGTGTTCCGATTGCTAGCTGGCTACGCGGTCCTTTGCGAGATTGGGCAGAAGACCTACTGGACGAACGTCGATTACAGCAAGAAGGTTTTTTGAATCCGCAACCCATTCGTCAAAAGTGGCAAGAGCATCTTTCCGGCGAGCGAGACTGGCAATATTATCTCTGGGATGTACTGATATTTCAGGCATGGTTAGCTGAAACAACCAAAAGCTCTGCCCTTAAAGAAAAACCGATTAGTTGATGAAACCGAAGGAAAAGAGAAATATAAAAAAATAGATTTATTGCAGTGGAATCAGCCAGATAAACAACAAGTAAACTGATTAAATTATCTTCATATCTAACTAAATAACTTGAAAAGCCCTCTTTACTTATGAAGTTAGTTTAATTAGTGTCAACTCTATATCTAGTGTCTTTGCGTAAGTCCTACTCTACTTTAGAGATGTCTAATTATGCATACGAAACACATCGCTTTCTTTATACCTGCTTTATATGGTGGTGGCGCAGAACGGATGGTAGTTAATCTACTCCAAGGAATGTCGGCAAGAGATATTTCTTTAGATCTAGTTTTAGCTAGTGCAGAAGGACCTTATTTGGATGAAGTCCCTAAGCAAGTGCGTGTAGTGAACCTAGCAGCAGGAAGGACCCTAAAGGCTATCCTGCCATTGTCACGCTATCTTAGAAAAGAGAGACCAGATGCGCTAATATCACAACTTAATCATGCCAACGTAGCCGCAGTAATAGCCAGGGAGTTAGCTCGTACAAAAACCCCATTGGTGTTAGTAGAGCAAAATACTTTCTCAGCTTCTAGGTCTCCATTAATGCGAGCCAAACTTATTCCACCATTGATGAAATGGTTTTATCCTCGTGCAGATGCTATTGTCGGAGTCTCTAACGGCGTAGCGCGAGATCTGGAGGTCGAACTCGACCTAGGAGAAGGAACAGTCAGTACAATCTACAATTCAATCGTTTATGACAAACTGAAAGCTAAGGCGGCAGCTTCTCTAAACCATCCCTGGTTTCAAGCAGGATCTCCTCCTATATTTTTGGCTGTGGGGCGATTGACGGAACAGAAGGATTTCTTGACTCTAATAAAAGCGTTCGCACTTCTAAGAAAGCAAAGGTTGGCTCGTTTAATCATTTTAGGTGAAGGAAAATCGCGGACTGAATTAGAGGCAACAATCGATGCCCTAGGAATTGCTGAAGATATTTCCCTGCCTGGTTTTGTTAAAAATCCTTACGCCTATATGAGTAGAGCCAGTGCATTCGTACTTTCCTCTCGTGAAGAAGGATTGCCGATGGTATTGATTGAAGCGATGGCTTGCGGCTGTCCTGTAGTTGCCACAGATTGTGCTGGGAGCGGACCTAGAGAAATTTTAGAAGCAGAACAATACGGTTATTTGGATTCTTTGGTACCCGTTGGAGATGAAGTAGCACTGTCGGCGGCTATGTTACAGGTGCTTGAGTCTCCAGTTAATCGGGATAGACTAGTGCAGCGGGCGATGGATTTTTCCATCGATCGGGCAGTATCTGAATATTTGGCACTTTTGGGCTACACATAAAAACTTCCTTCTATGACTAGTACAACACAGCGGAAGTAAAAATTCAGAATTTAAAAGTCAGAAAGCTGTTAGCCGTTAGATAATAGCTTCTTGATAAATTTACTTATTACTTAGACTATTACGAAGGACTTTTAACGCTTCTTGAAAAAATAGCCTCTAATTTTTCTTTCCCTATCGAGCAATCTTTCTTTTTGACTATCGTAAACATTAGCCAAGAGCAGAAGCCGTGAACACTGAGACTAACTCACGCAAAATTACACTTTTGCATATTATTACTGGACTATCCACTGGCGGGGTAGAAATGAAGCTGTTTAATTTACTATCTCGGATGAAGGGCGATCGCTTCGAACCAGTAGTAGTTTCTTTAATGAATACCGATACAATGATTGGTCGCCGTATACAAAAACTGGGAATTCCTATTTATAGCCTTGGCATGAAAGCCGGAATGCTGCCTACTCCCGTCACAGTTTGGCGATTAGTGAACATAGTACGCAAAATACAACCCGATTTGATTCACGGCTGGATGTATCACGGCATTCTAGCAGCAGAAGTAACTAAGATTTTTTCTACTAATCAATTCACTATTTGGGAAATTCAGACCACAATTTACTCCTTGCAGCACGAAAAGAAAATGTCTGCAGTTATTATCAAACTTTGTGCTCTTCTTTCTAAACTTCCCGCTCGAATCATCTTTGTTTCTCAAATCAGCAAATTACAGCACGAAGCTTTGGGATACTACAGTAAAAATAACTGTCTTCTTCCTAACGGTTTTGATACTTCTTTGTTTAAACCCTCAGTTAAATCTAAATTGGATGTACGCAAAGAGCTAGGTTTACCCGAAGAATCGTTGTTAATTGGCTTATTTTGCCGTTATCATCCCATGAAGGATCATGCTAACTGCATTAAAGCGGCTGCTTTGCTGTTAAAAGAATATCCAGATGTACATTTCCTTTTAGTGGGAACTGAAGTTGACCGAAACAATCAAAGTTTAAATGAGTTGATTCAGGAGTTGGGAATTAGCGAGCAAATCCATTTATTAGGAGAACGCAGCGACATACCCCGTCTTAGTGCCGCTCTAGATATCGCTTCCTCTTCTTCTGCCTATGGTGAGGCTTTTCCTATGGTTATAGGAGAGGCAATGTCGTGTGGTATTCCTTGTGTAGTAACTGATGTTGGTGATTCAGCCAGAATAGTAGACAACACCGGATATGTCGTTCCTCCCAGAGAGCCACAGGCACTAGCAAATGCTTGGAAAAAAATGATCGAACTAGGTTCAGAAGGTAGAAAAGCATTAGGACAAGCAGCACGGGAAAGAATTATTAACAACTTTGGTTTAGACTTTGTTGTGGCTCAATATGAAAGTTTGTATGAAAGCGTGTTTGCCCAAAAAAATTAGGCTCTACTCTCTTTGCCGCTGTTTCTAATAATTTCTTTAATTAATATCGATACAATGAGCGATCGCTGTCTAGAAGATTTAGGAATTCCTATTTATATTTCTAGTCTTGGTATAAAAGCCGGAATGCTGCCTACTCCTGTCACAGTTTGGCGATTAGTAAATCTAGTTCCCAAAATACAGCCCAATTTGATTCCCGGCTGGATCGCCGGCAAATCTACAATCATAGGTGCATCATGACTCAATTCATCTCACTTTGGCGAGATTTCGAGAAGTGTTTGAAGATTGCTCCACTACCAATACTTTCCCTAATTATATATATGGGACTGCGGAGTTCGACGATCGATCCTCGCGGTTTAGGCATGTTTAATGGAGTTTTTCATCCCGCCTATTTCGGTTGGTACGACTTGGTTCTTGGTTATTCTATCCTCATCAGCCTATTTCTTGGTCGGATAAAAATAGATGGAGAAGATCTATTTTTTATCCTAATGATTTTGTCAATAATTGTCATAAGCTGGACAAATATTAGAGAGCCAAGTCATGATTTTTTAGTAGCTAGTATAGTTTTTTTCTTAAGGTTTTCATTGACGTTTATTTTAGGAAAATCTTTGGTTTATAGTTTGGGAATTAAAACAAGCGAAAGTATTTTAATTGTTTTGTTTGCCATCTTAGCTTTAAGTTCTTTATTTGTTTTTCAACTCCAGTTGGGAATTAATAATAGATTATTTGCTGCTGCTATGACATCAGCAAGTTTTAGCCAAGTTTCAGTAATTGTGGCTTTGATAGCTTATTTAAGAAAAAATAATTGGCTTCTTTTTATTTCCGTATTATTTACCTTGTTAACCTTTAGCCGATTTTCTCTGCTTTTTTTGGGAGTTTTGATAATTGTTTATCATAGAAAACTAATATCATGGACCGTACTAAGAAATGTTGTCTTGATAGTTGGTTTGAGCGCTATTATAATTTTTGGTTTGCTCAAATTTGGAGGAGAAGGATATGAAGCTGTATTTGCTTCTCGTTTTAGTTCAGAAGAATTTTCTAGCTTGAGTGGCAGAACATATATCTGGAGCAATGCTGTTGAAATATTGCAATCGGGGCGAATACCACTCTTAGGTGTTGGCTTTCATACCACCCCATCTCTGATTAAAGAGATTAGCTTGGAATTCTTTAATGAATATGAGGGAACTATGAAAGCAGTTCCTCATTTCCACAGTATTTTCATAGAGTATGGTTTTGGGTTGGGAATTTTATCTTTTTTTATATTCTTTTACTTGTTTAAAAGAGTTTGGCAGACTTTTTACTATTCTTGTTACCCTTCATTTTTTATTTTTGCTTTTTTTGTACTATCCCAGAGCTGTGATTATACTTTCTACCCGCCAAAAGAGATAATTATTTGGTCTTTGATGCTAGGCATGGCTGAGGGTCAATGGAGGTATAATTCGAGAGGTGTAAATGAAAATAATATAGCCTCTTAAATAAGTAGACATCAATAATATTTGTCGTTGAAAAAAGGCAGGAGGACGAGGTGTATAAGCTTGAAATTGATATAAGAGATGTGTATACACGGTAGCCAGAAGGCAAGAGAATTTAATATTTTAAAAATTTTTATATAGTTGCCTTAATTTGTTTCGTCTACTTAGTAACAAATGTTTAGATCGGTTTCCAAAGCTATTCAATGGCTAACAATCTTCTCTGTGAGTTTGCTATTAGTATTCGTACTTGCAGGGATAAAAAATCCATTTTCTGCCAATCTTAAAATCTGGGTAACTGGTAGTATGGAAAGGATTGGACAAGAAGATCGTCCAGGAAATGTAACCAACATTGAGTTATATGCAGCTCGGGGAGAATATGAACCCTTTCAAATAGGAATTCAAGCTCCCCGGGATGGTCTCACCAACGTAAATGTCTATGTTTCAGATTTGCGTGGACCAAGCGATCGAGTTATTTCAAAAAAAAATATTACCCTTTACCGAGAACACTACGTTTATGTCAATCATTCCAGTCCTAACTGGGGAGGCACCATTAATCATCCCTTGGGTCGCGGCTGGTATCCTGATGGACTGATTCCATTTATTAACCCCGAAACTAGAGAAGATCTTACAGGTGCCCAATTAGATGCAGTTCCGTTTGACCTCGATGCCGGAAAAAACCAGCCGATTTGGGTAGATGTTTTTGTACCCCGTAACGCCCAAGCTGGAGAGTACAAAGGCACTTTTACCGTGACTAGCAACAGAGGACAAGCCACTGGCAAAATTTCCCTGAAAGTTTGGGATTTCGATTTACCTCTCAAGCCATCGCTCAATTCTGCTGTCGAATTGTGGGAACAAGAAAATAGAAATAAAAGCCCGGTGCTCGAACTTCTTAAACACAAGCTCATGCCTGGGAGTATGAACCTCAATTTGAATCCAAAACAAGAGCGAGAACTTATTGATAAGTGGGGGCTAAGTTCCCTGCGTCTCCCTTTCTGGAGTGGAGCTAATTTTCAGAATTGTTCGATGACACCGACTCCATCTGCCCAAGAAATAAAGGCGGCGTCTGCAAAACATCAAACAGACCTACTTCTGTACGTATATGCAACTGACGAAATCGATCGCTGCACTCATCTTTACCAACCCTTGAAAAAGTGGGCAAAAAATATTCATCAAGCTGGAGTAAAACATTTAGCCGTGATGGCTCCAGTCCGGGAGCTTTATGACGCAGTGGATATATGGGTAGTAAATCCCACGAGATATGATGATAACCCTGAAAAGATTTTAGAGGTACTGCAAAACGGAGACGCAGTTTGGTTTTATACATACTACTCGTTAGGAGGGTATGCGCCAAAATGGTTGATTGACTATGAACCAATTAACTACAGAATTCCCCATGGTTTTATCAATCAAAGTCTTGGACTAACGGGGGTTCTTTATTGGCGGGCAGATTTGTGGACAGACGATCCTTGGAATAATGTTGATTATCCCCATGAAGGTGAGAATTATCCTGGTGAGGGCATGTTATTTTATCCAGGAGAGCAAGTTGGCATTGAAGGAATTGTTCCTTCAATGAGGCTCAAGTGGATTAGAGAGGGAGTAGAAGACTACGAATATATAGAGATACTTAAAAATCTCGGTCAAGAAGATAAGGCACTCAAAATTAGCCGAAGTGTTGGTGCTGATTGGACCAACTGGACGCGGAAGCCGGAAGTGCTTGAATCGGCACGCCGACAGCTTGGAGAAAAAATAGAGCAAATAGTTTTAAGATGAATAAACTTTTAATGGTAACTACGATTCCAGGCACTCTTCGCGCCTTTTTCCTGCCTTTTGGTTACCACTTCCGTGCTAAGGGGTGGCAAGTAGATGCTATGGCTTGTGGAGTTTCTAATTGTGCTGAATGTTTAGAAGCTTTCGATCGCGTCTGGGACATTGAATGGTCGCGCAATCCACTCGATCCTCGCAATCTTATGGTTGCTCCATCAAGAGTCCGAGAAATAATCTTAAACAATCAATATGACATAGTTCATGTCTTTACCCCAGTAGCTGCTTTTGTTACCCGCTACGCCCTGAAGGAATTGAGCAAGCAGGCAAAACTCCAAGTTATTTATACAGCCCTTGGCTTTCACTTTTTTAAAGGAAGAAAACTACTCAAGAATACAATATTTCTGACTCTGGAAAAGCTGGCAGCGCGTTGGACTGATTACTTAGTAGTAGTTAATGGTGAAGATGAGGAAGCAGCAAAACGCTATCGCTTTCTTCCTCCTGAAAAAATCTGTCCCATTCCTTCTGGTATAGGAAGAAATCTCAGCCGATTTAATCCCGATGCTGTTGCAGAAGCAGAGATAAGAGAAGTCCGTCAAGAGTTGGGAATAGCAGAAAACAATCCCCTGTTTCTATCAGTAGCTGAGTTTAGTGCCCGCAAACATCCTCAAGACGTTTTAAGAGGTTTTGCTAGATTAGCTCGTTCTGAGGCACATCTGGCTTTCGCTGGCGATGGACCTCTGATGGAAAAGATGGAACAACTAGCAACCAATCTAGGCATTCAAAATCAGGTACATTTTCTGGGAGTTCGTCGAGATATTCCTAGGTTGATGCGGGCATCGACAGCAGTAATTCTTGCTTCGGAACAGGAAGGGCTTCCTATAAGTGTTATCGAATCTTTATGTTTAGAGACTCCTGTCATTGGCACAGATATTCGCGGAACGCGGGACTTGTTAGCAGAAGGTTGTGGTCTTCTGGTGAAAGTAGAAGATATAGAAGGATTAGCTAGAGCAATGGCTTGGATTCTAGACCATCCCGAAGAAGCTCGTATGATGGGTAAGCGGGGTAGGGAACATATGGTAATTTATGACATCAAGCATGTTTTGTCTTTGCACGAAACTTTGTATGCAGAAGCTTTAAAAAAAGTGAAAAAGTCATAGAAACGAGGTCGATTATTGGCAAAAACTAATTACTTTGTTCGTTGATTAATTATTAAAAAAAGTAGGTGTAATTGATGAATGCCAAATTTTTCTCTGCTCGTCTTGCTAGCAATTTTAGTAAATTACTAAAAATTGTCTTAGATAGAATAGTAGCCGCGATCGCTCTAGTAGTTTTTTCGCCAATTATACTGATAATTGCGATCGCCATCTATATTCGTATGGGCAAACCAATTGTCTTTTCTCAGCCACGTCTTGGTAAGGACTGTCGCATTTTCACTTGTTATAAATTTCGCACTATGACAGATGAGCGAGATGATAGTGGCAAGTTACTACCCGATACTGAACGTCTCACAAATTTAGGCAGATTTTTACGTAAAACCAGCCTTGATGAACTTCCACAACTCTGGAGTGTATTTAAAGGAGATATGTCTTTCGTAGGACCTCGACCCTTACTGGTTCAGTATTTACCATACTATTCGGAGCGAGAGAATCAACGTCATTCAGTTCTTCCTGGTATTACTGGATTAGCCCAAATTAACGGACGGAACCGATTGAACTGGGAAGACCGTCTGACATTGGATGTTCAGTATGTTGAGAAGCAGTCATTAGCATTAGATATTTATATCATATTAACGACTGTTTGGAAGGTGATTGTACGTAGTGACATTGATGTTGCAACTCAATTAGAAGATTTCGATCGGTACCGTCAAAAGCAGATGGAACTATCTAGAGAGAGGAGTATCGTTGAGTGAAAACGAGACAAGAGTTGTTTTCTCCTCTCCAGAGGTTGCCAAGAATAAGTCATCACTTGGGTATTGAGTTAAGAGTTATGCGGGATGACCTATTTCCAGTGATTGGTGGTGGAAACAAAGCTCGGAAAATAATTAAAATTTTGCAGGAACCCGAAAGTCAAGGCTGTAATGCTCTGGTGACTACAGGCAGTTTACAATCAAATCATGCTCGTGTTACAGCTTTGGCTGCTGCACAAAGAGGCTGGGGTTGCAAATTGATTTTGCATGGTGATAAAGAAGAATTGGTCAAGCCCAAAGGCAATTTACTTTTAATGCTTTTAGCGGGTGCAGAAATTCAAATTGTTCCATCTTCTGATATTGCACCAGCGATGCAATCAGCAATGGATGTATTTCGCGCTGATGGTTTAAATCCATACGAAATCCTTGGTGGGGGACATTGTGTAGCTGGAGCAATGGCTTTTGTTGAGGCTGTGAAGGAATTAAAAGAGTATTGCCAAGAAGATAAATGGCAACCTGATTGGTTGATTTTGGCTAGTGGTACAGGAACTACTCAAGCCGGTTTAATGCTGGGATTAGAACAATTAGGCTGGCGAACAAGGGTAATTGGTATCTCTGTAGCTAGACGAAACCCACGCGGCAGGGATATTGTGCAGAATTCATATCTAGAAATAAGATCCTATCTTCAATTGCCAAGCCTTGTCCAGCCAATTGATTTCCGTGATGACTGGGTTGGTCAGGGCTATGAGCAGGCTGACTCTACAGTCATTTCAGCTATTAACATCGCCGCTGACATCGAAGGGCTAATTCTTGACCCAACATACACGGGCAAAGCTTTTGCCGCCTTATTGGAGCTAGTTTCTAGTGGAGAAATCCCCCAGAAGTCCAATGTGCTGTTTTGGCATACAGGTGGACTAATGAATCTCATGGCTTCAGACTATATTATTGTTAAATAATTTTGGACGACCAAAGTTCATGTCAATAACTAAATATTCAAGGTATTTTTGCAATGAAAATTGAAAACCAGATTCAAGATATTTCAGAATCTCAGTTGATTCCATGCACGGAAGAGGAGTTAGCTCAATATATTCAAAATTCAGGAAAGCAAGTTGTTCAACACCGTGGTTGCTTTTGGAAAGAGACCTTTCCAGGCTTTTATCAACCACTGCATTGGATGGAATGTCTTCGCGTTGAACAAGCAATCTGTCCACCGAAACTACATTGGGGATTTCAATGCGCTTTGCGTGAGGAGGATATGAAATTTTGCAATAATTTTATGCCGATTCATGTTTTGTCTAATCTTGAAAAGTACGATGAGCAAAGCTTATCGTCTAACCGCAGATATTTAGTGCGAAAAGGTCGTAAGAAAGTTAAGGTTTTTCAATTAATTGATAATGCTATATTGCAAGAACAGGGATACGAGGTTTTCGTATCATCGACAAGACGAAAAGGGTCTAAACCTTGCTCGAGAGAAAAGTATGTTTTAAATCTTCAAAATGATTCATTCGCACCTAAAAATCGCTTAATTATTGCTGGCTTTATCGATCAAAAATTAAGTGGATATATTACTGGTTACGGTATCAATAAAACCGCCTATCTGGATAAAGCCTATTATTTAACCGAAGCATTGTCAACGAATATTGGTACTTTGCTAACTTTTGAGTTTGTACAGGCATGTCGTCGTTCGGGGAAAATCAAACAAGTTGTAAATGGTTTGCATTTGAGGGAAGATCCCTCATTGTCTATTTTTAAAGAAAGTATGGGGTTTTCACTTAAGCATATTCCCATCAAGCTTCAAATCAATCCCATCGTTGCAAAATTAATTCAGTGGCGATATCCAGATAAATATTATCGTTTGACAGGATCTTAGTAATCACTTTTAGTTGTTCTTTATTGGGTTTAACTGTGATGGTTATGACAACTGTTCGCAAAGCTTTGTTTTGGGAACTAGATTATCTACGGGGTGCGCCCATCCACACCCATCTTCGCAATATTCAACAGGTGACAGCAGATGTATCTCTTCTAGCTGAACATCAAGCCCAGCAGCTAAAATTACTGTTAAGCCATGCAGTTCAGACAACAGATTATTATAAAAACTATGATGCTTCTGGTCAGCTTAAAGATTTTCCTGTAACCAATAAGAATATTATCAGGGATTCATTTGAACGGTTTGAGTCAACAGCCTTCAAGGGCAAAAAACTGAACGTAATGGAGACCAGTGGTTCAACTGGAACTCCTTTTCGAGTCGTTCAGAATTCAAGTAAGCGCCAACGAGTATTGGCAGAACTGATCTACTTTAATTCTCTTATTGGGTATAGCGTCGGCATTCGACATGCCTTTTTCCGAACTATAGAGTCTAGCTTCAGAAAAAGCCCGGTTAAACGCTTCATGCAAAATGAGGTTGAGTTTGATGTTCGCATCCAAAATCTTGCTTCTTTCGAGCGACAACGCCTTACACTTCTAAAAGACAAGCGCATCGAGATCCTCATTGGATACTCTTCTGTCATTTATGACCTTGCTCGCCATGTCATTTCTCAAGGAGATACCCCCGAAGATTTTGGTGTGAAGGGTGTTCTGTGTCTTGCAGAGCCGCTTTACCCAAATATGCGCGATACTATCCACAAAGCATTTGACTGTCCAGTTTTGTCAAGGTACTCTAACCAAGAGTGTGGTGTACTCGCATATGAATGTCCTACCTGCGGTCAATACCATCTCAACACTGCAAGCTATTTCTTTGAAACGCTCGCTTTAGATCGCGATGAACCCACCTCTCCAGGCACACCAGGGCGCATCGTCGTTACCGATCTCTACAACTATGCCCTGCCGATGATCCGCTATGACACTGGTGACATTGGCTCTATCGCCCCGAATGACTGCTCTCAGTTTGCTACACCAATTCTTCAATCCTTAGAAGGCCGTCGCCTCGATTCGGTGTATGACACTGCCGGACGACGGCTCGTTTCCTTTGTGTTTGATGATATATTTGAGACACTGGGTAGATTAGGTGTGATAAAGCAGTTTCAGTTTATTCAGGAGGGGCGAACCAACTACCGCCTTCGTCTTTGTGTCAACGAAACATTCTCTCAAGAACAGTCTGTTATCAAGCAACTCAAGCAAATATTGGGAGCTGATGCTCAAATTGAAATTGATTATGTTGATGAAATTCCAGTGTTGAATTCTGGTAAGCGAAAATACATTGTTAGCTTATACGATCCCTCAAAAAAGTAGTTATCAACTAACTGTTAAGAAACGCGGAGAATCGGCAGGGAAAACAGAGGATTAATTTCTATGAACATCATGTTGACTTGTGCAGGAAGGCGTAACTACCTCGTTAAGTTTTTCCAAGAAGCATTAGGAAATCGAGGGCAAGTCTTTGCTGGCGATGCTAGTGCAGAAGCAGCAGCCCTACAGGATGCTAACAAAGGTTTTGTCTTACCACCTATTAATCATATTGACTACTCCGATACGCTTCTGGATATCTGCCAACAACATCAGGTTGGTTTGCTCATACCATTACACGATCTGGAGTTACCATTTCTGGCAAGGCAGCGCGATCGCTTTCTGAAAATAGGAACCTTTCCTGTGGTTTCCTCACCGAAAGTTATTGATATTTGTTTTGACAAATGGAAGACTTTTAAATTCTTAGAAAAAATGGGCATCTCCACGCCAAAAACTTATCTTTCTTTTAAAGAAGCGCGGAAAGCGATCGCGCAAGGAGAGATAGCCTTTCCTTTAGTAGTTAAACCTCGTTGGGGAAGTGCATCAATTGGTATTGAATATCCTGAAGACGATGAGGAATTAGAGTTAGCTTATCGGTTTTCAAAAAAACTTTTAACTAGAACATTATTAGCAGAGGTAAGTTCATCTGAACCTGAACAATCTATCCTCATTCAAGAGAGATTTTTCGGTCAAGAATATGGGCTTGATGTCATCAATAATTTAGACAGTTGTTATACAACCACTTTGGTTAAGCGTAAGCTGGCGATGCGAGCCGGAGAGACAGAGCGAGCGATTACAGTCGAAGATAACCAACTCAAAAATTTGGGTAAGAAAATTGGTCAGAAATTAGGTCATGTTGGTAACCTTGACTGCGACGTAATTATGAGCTCTAAAGGTTACCGCGTACTAGAAATGAACCCACGCTTTGGCGGCGGATACCCATTTTCACATCTAGCCGGAGCAAATATCCCAGCAGCATTAATAGCTTGGGCGAATGGAGAGAAAGTTGATGACCATTGGCTTAGAGTTGAGGCAAATATTATGAGTGCCAAATGCGATCGACTTGTCAATATTAATTAAAATTTGGAATTGTAGAGTTAAATGATGAGGAAGATTTATCGATTTTCCCAAGGAATAATCGATTGTGATTGCAATACCTGTAAGAAACTTGGGGCTTAATTGTGTTGTTGACTTCAACCAACTGAAAAAATGATTATATCGATAAACTAGATAAGACCAAGGTTTTAGAGGAGATGAGCGAATTATTTCTCAGACTTTTCCTGAATTAAAAGTAATCGTTAATCAAATTGTGTTGTGGCAGTCAGTAAACCTGGAATTTGCGATCGATAAGCTTTATTATCTGGAAAGAAATTAAATTTTGCCTTAAGCACAGATGTCAAGCTCTATATCTGACTACAAATCCTTCTCTAATGATGATTCTGGCAAATGGTCTAGCGAAAAATATCCTTCGCTGGACGAGCCAAAGGCCTTGAAAGAGTTCTTCGACGAGGAAGGATATATCGTTATCAGGAATGCTATTCCTAAATCCCTCTGCAGGGCGGCGACCAATGCGTTCTTAACTGAGGTAAAGCCAAAGGTCAATTATTTCTTTCTCCGACATGAATCCGGCACGTCCGAGCGACATGTATTCACAAAGGAAGGATTTATGAAGTATCCGATTATGAACATTCAGGATCTTCGAAGCAAAAGCTTCCAGAGCTTCCGTCAGCAAAGTCTCAATCTTCTGACACACGATACCATTCGCAGGACTATCGGTGTTATCTTCGGCACTGCGGGACAGCTCATTCATACGATGTATTTCGACGGGAATCAGCAGACCTGGGCTCACCGGGACAGCAACTATATCGATTCGGAGGAAATCGGCAGCATGGTGGGCGTGTGGGTGGCGGCCGAAGACATTCATCCCGGTGCCGGACGCTTCTACGTTTATCCAGGCAGCCATCGGCTCCAGCTCCCGTGGGAACAGGCGGATCTAGAACTTGACCCCAACGGTCGAAATTACAAGGAAGGAATGAAGGAATATTTGAAAACGAGTGGTCTCAAGCGAGTTGCTCCAGCACTTCGCCAGGGCGATTTGCTTCTCTGGTCATCTAGAGTTATTCACGGCAGTCTCGAAACCACCGATCCACGCTACTCTCGTCGCTCCTTCACAGCGCACTATATTCCGGAATCCCATAATTTTATCTGGTTTCATAAATACAAGGGATCGAAAGAGTCTATCCTCGTCAACGGTGTCAAAGTCGCACTTCATCGCGATCAGACAAAGTGGTGGCTTCAGATGAGATACCGCATCAAGCAATATTTTCCGGGAGTTGTGCGGTTAGCGGCAGGTATGGTGCGGCGTTGGCGATGAACTAAATTGCTTCAAAGTTTTTGATTCCTTCAATCAACAAATCCATTCTGCACCACTATCCTCCTATTAAACGATAAAGTTTTTGAGGGAAGAGCTTACTTCCAATCCATCGAGGTGCTTTAGGTATGTAAGCTTTTATTGGCACCCGAACGACAGGAAATCCCATATTTAATTTGAACTTAGTGATTTCAGGACTTTTCCGAGAATGTTGTCCTCCGAATATCTCCTTAATACCTGAAGCTCGTCCCGCTGCTCGAATGATTTCATAGACAAGAAGTCTATTAACATCGTATTTTCTTCCAAGGTCAGAGATCCATACTTTTTCACCATATACTGTACTCTCGACTGCGTATGCAGAGATATACCCCGCCAACTTTCCCTCGACGAATGCACCAAGCACGAGCCGCCTCGATGAATTGATGAACCAGCTCATGTAAGCAAGATACTTTGTCCTACTCATCAAAACTTGCTTTGTTCGAATACAAGCAGCGGCGTAAACATCATACCCTTCTCGTTCGATGACTGTGAAATCTTCGAGCGGGATGACAGTTGTACTGCGACGTGCTTTATTTAGCTTCCGGCGATCGTTTGAGGGAAGGTTTGCTTCTGAGTATTGGGAAGGCTCCGTAAGGAGATGGGCGGGTATGAAATAGGAGCTTGCTTCAGTATTATTGTCTATGCAGTGTCTCCATCCCCATCGATAAATGGTTTTCGGCACTGGACAGTCAAAAGGAAGCCTTTGAAGAAGATGCGCGGGAGTGAGAAAGCCAAATGGATATTCCTGCCATGCAACACCCTTAAACTCTAAAATTCGTGCTCCCTCCTCGCGTCTCATGAGGATAAAATCCTCTATGGTCATTACCGGAACCGTAAAAGCAGTTTCACTATTTATCATTTGCCTAATCGTTTTTAGAGAAAAAAATCCTTAATGAATTATTGTTTTGATTGATTTTGAGGTAGCGATCGATAAACAATATATTATGAAACCATAAAAAACAGAATTATGAAATCACTAAAAACAGATTGGATTGTAAAAATTAGGAGCAATAGTGTAAGAAGTAATTAATTTTGTTATTAATCCCTCATATAGGCGATCGCCAATTAGATTTCGTAAAAAAGCATTTGATATCAATTGGTTCGCCTTTATTGTTACAGTTCTGGCATACTTATAATCCTTGCCAGTAAAACTTTTTTTCTAAGCTTACTGCTATGAGCATAGTAAAAACGAAGAGCCCAATTTTCCTATTGGAGAAAGCTTTCCACAAACAATAATTAATTAATGACAAAATTAAGACTGATTCGGAAATATTTATCTTTGCTCCCTCTCTATTTAAACTTACTTATCTCATTTGACTCATTAAAACAGTGCTTAAACCAATTTTGCTTTCAACTCCTCACATGGGCGATCGCGAACTGGAGTTCGTTAAAGAAGCCTTTGATACCAACTGGATTGCCCCTGTCGGTCCCCATGTAGATGCTTTCGAGCAAGAATTCTGCCAAGTAGTTGGTACGAGCCATGCTGCTGCTGTTAGCTCGGGCACGGCGGCTTTGCATTTGGCACTACAATTAATTGGCGTTGAGCCTGGGGATGAAGTTTTCTGTTCTACCCTCACCTTTATTGCAACTGCCAGTCCGATTACTTATCTAGGCGCTAAACCGGTTTTTATTGACAGCGATCGCACTTCCTGGAATATGAATCCCGATTTGTTGGAGGAAGCTCTAGAACATCGGGCTAAAATTGGCAAATTACCCAAAGCCGTTGTTGTGGTACATTTGTACGGTCAAAGCGCGGATATAGAGCCAATCTTAAAAGCTTGCGATCGCTATGAAATACCGTTAATTGAAGACGCGGCCGAATCTCTGGGAGCTACATATAAAGGGCGATCGCCTGGAACTTTTGGGCGAATTGGGATTTTTTCTTTTAATGGCAATAAAATTATTACTACTTCTGGTGGAGGGATGCTAATTGCCGACGATCCAAACCTAGTTAGCAAAGCCCGTTTTTTGGCAACTCAGGCAAGAGATCCAGCTCCTCATTACCAACATTCCGAAATTGGTTACAATTACCGCCTCAGCAATGTCTTAGCAGGTATCGGTCGCGGTCAATTACTCGTGCTGGAGGAGCGAGTACAAGCCAGACGACGCAACTTTGAATTTTATCAACAAGCTCTGGGACACTTGCTAGGAATTGAATTTATGCCTGAAGCATCTTTTGGACGGGCTACTCGCTGGCTGACCTGCCTCACTATTAACCCTGCTACCTTTGGTATAGATCGCGAAAAAGTCCGCTTAGCACTTGCCGAACAGCAAATTGAAGCTCGTCCCGTTTGGAAACCACTACACCTACAAACCGTATTTGCCGAATGTGAGTGTATTGGAGGAGCTGTAGCTGAAGATTTATTTGAACGCGGTCTTTGCCTACCCTCTGGCTCTAATTTAACAACCGAAGACCTAGAGCGAGTTGTTGGTTCTTTTAATGGAATTTACGGTAGTGCCGTACAAACTTACTAAATCTAATCCATAGCTTAATCCTGAGTTTGGTCAATTGTAGTGGCGATCAGCTTGCACGAATTGCATCTATTTATTTTTTTTGCTAGCACAATGCTATTATATTGATGTAATAATTGGTTTGCACTATGACAAATTTAAGTTTGCGCGATGTTCCTGATGAGCTTTATCAAAAGATAAAGGAAATCGCCGACCGCGAAAGACGCTCAATTAATCAACAGATTCTGGTACTTTTGGAGCAATCCGTGCAGCAACAACAGAAGGGACCCAAGGCTGAGGTTCTGGAGCGAATCGATCGACGAAGAAAAGCGATCGCGGCTCGTGTAGGAATAATGCCTGATTCAACGGAGCAAATTGCAGAGGAGAGGAACCGCTAGTGCTGTTAGTAATTGATAGCAGTGTAGTAGCGAAATGGTTTTTTCTAGAAACATTGAGTGACCGAGCAATAGCTGTGCGCCAGGATTGGGAATCGTCAACAGTTAATTTGATAGCTCCAGATTTGATGCTTGTGGAAGTCGGCAACATTATCTGGAAGAAGCAGCGTTTAGGCTTAATTACAGAGCAAGAAGGAATCGGTACACTCACTGACTTGCTAGCACTAAAAATTTTCACAGTGGAACCGCAGGTTATTTTACCGAGAGCTTACGGTCTGGCTAAACTCTTTGACCGGACTGTTTATGATGGGCTTTATCTAGCCCTAGCCGAGGAAAGTGAAGCCAGCTTTGTTACAGCCGATTTGCGCTTATGCAATGCAGTACGATCGAGTTTAAGATTTATTCAGTATTTGGGTAGCTATTGAACTCGCTTTATTCAATCAGGGGCAAGGGTTAGAGGAAAATTTTGCAAGATTTCGGGCAAAAATTTTGTAAAGTAGTTGGCGCGAGCGCAGAAAATTTTTCTGGTATGGCTTAGGATGATTTTAACTAAGCTAAACATGAGATTGAAATTTTAGTCATATTTTGATGAGATAATAAATTAGCCGAGCGACCCTTCAACCAAACTATTATTTGTATGCTCGCAGTACGATCTTTTTTGCAAAAAAATATAGAAAAAGCGAAAGATACTTATAAAAAATTTATGGGGAGAAAAACAAATTCTAGGTTCGAGCTAGTAAAGCACAACAGCAATATTGGAAATTCTCTATTTAAAAAAAGCTAAGTATAGCAAAACAAATTATGAGTAAGAGGAGGTTAAACCATGCAATCTCTTGAATCTTCAAAAAATTTCCAATCCATAGTAGGTTTAAATCAGTATTGGCTAATTTTGAAACGGCGTCGGTTGCCGGCTTTATTTGTTTTTATATTAGTTTTCGCCGCCACAACTCTGACTATGGTCTTGAGAAAGCCAATCTACTTGGCAGAGGGAAATCTGCTAATTAAAAAGCTAAGTTCTACTCCATTTCTCACCCAAGTGGGAGAAGGAGTAGGACAACTGCAACCTCTTAATGAAGTAAGAAGCAGTCCTCTAGACACAGAAGCAGAGATTCTTCTTTCTGTCCCAATGATTCAAAAAACGATCGCCACGCTCGCTCTGACAGATGAAAAAGGAATTCCCATAACACGAGAGGAATTTCTTCGCAAGCTCAAAGTGTCTCGGCTTAACTCAGCAGATCTCCTGGAAGTTTCTTATGAGGACTCAGACCCGAAAAAGGCTGCAGAAGTGGTTAATACTCTAATGAATCTTTATCTGGAGAATAACATTTCTGCCAATCGAAGCGAAGCCAAAAGTGCTCGGGACTTCCTCGAACAACAGTTACCCCAAGCTCAAGCTAGAGTAAACCAAGAAGAAATGGCTTTGCGCAAGTTTAAAGAGGAGAACAATTTAGTTACTCCAATTGAGCAGCAAGCAAGCTCCGCAGAAACAATTCTTGCAGATTTAGACCAAAAAATTATTCAAATTAGGTCCGAATACGCAGATATTAATAACCATATAAACGCACTCCGCAACAATTTGAATTCTAACTCCAACGAAGCAGTCGCTATAAACTCTCTCAACCAATCTTTTCTCAGACAGTCTTCTTCGAGTCAGTATGCTGAGGAACAAGCATTACTCGCACGACTCGAGGAGTTAGAGTCTCAATTAGCAATTCAGAGAACCCGTTTCACTTCAATAAACCCCATGCTCGCCTTACTAGAAAGTCAAATAGAGGCGATCAAAAAACAACTATTGGGCAAATTAGAGGCAAGGCGTAAAAATTTAGCTAATCAAATTGATACTTTATCACAAGAACAATCTTCCTATAAACAAAGGCTAATGATTTTACCCGCCTTAGAACAGCAACAGCGAGAACTAGAACGCCAATTACAAGCTTCCCAAGCTAACTATTCAAAGCTACTAGAAAACCTAGAAGCAGTTAGGCTGGCAGAGAATCAGAAAATCGCCAATGCCCACATTGTTTCACCTGCTATAGTTCCCGAAAAGCCGGTTGCTCCTCGTAAATCATTATCCGTACTTACAGGATTATTACTGGGTAGCTTGGTTTCAATAGCTACTATCTCGCTTTTAGAAACCAGAGATAAATCTATTAAAACTGTAGAAGAAGCAAGGGGACTACTAGGATTTCCTTTGTTGGGAGTAATTCCTCTGATGGGCAAGTCTGTAAAAGCAAGCCTTCCCCCTGACAATTTAGAGGACTTTAATCAAGCAATTACTGTTAGAGATTACCCTCTTATTCCCTTCAGTGAATCATACCGGATGCTTCAGACCAATCTAAAGTTTCTTCGGTCAGATAACACGATAAAGGTCATTGTGGTGACTAGTTCGATTCCCCAAGAAGGAAAATCGACAGTAACCGCTAATTTGGCTCTAAGTATGGCACAGAGAGGGCAAAAGGTTTTACTGGTGGATGCAGATTTGCGCCGTCCCCAACAGCATCATGTCTCCAACTTATCCAATCAGATGGGCTTGAGCAATGTCCTTGTTAGAGAAATAGAATACCAGGCAGCTATTAAACAAGTAACGAACAATCTGGATGTTCTTACTGGTGGAATAGCACCTCCTAATCCAATAGCTCTGTTAGATTCTCAAACAATGACTTCCTTAGTCGAGCAGTTTTCTGCTGATTACGACTTCGTGATTATTGACACTCCTCCTTTAATGGCTGCTTCTGAAGCTTTGGTTCTCGGTAAAATGGCTGATGGAGTTGTTTTGGTAGTTCGACCCGGACTGATCGATTCTGTTGGTGTTAATATTGCCAAAGAACGTTTGGAGCAATCAGGACAAAATGTTTTGGGCATAGTGGTTAATGGAATTATTTCCGATAACGAGCCTCACAGTGACTATTATTCTCCAGAAAAATACTATCAAGCAATTTAGCCTAGTGCAGGAAGTCAAAAGTCGAGGGGCTGTCGCCTGAATTTATTCTGGACCCTCGCAATTCGCAATTCGCAATTCGCAGTTCGCAGTTCGCAATTAATAACTGCGTTCCCATTGGTGACAAGTTAAGAAAATGTACAAATTGTCAAGTATATAGAAATAGAAGCATCAAGGGCATTTTAAACTAAAAAAGGAAACAGATTAAAGTGCGCTCGCGCTCTTGCGTCATGGCACATT